>JAJPEO010000098.1 GCA_021166815.1 Nocardioides sp. | reverse complement strand
GGAGACGAGGGGCGGGGCGGGGGCGCGCGCGCGGCACGCCGCGAGCGCCACCGGCCTGCTGGTGACGCACGACCAGTCCGAGGCGCTCTCCCTCGCCGACCAGGTGGCGGTGCTGCGCGCCGGCCGCCTGATCCAGGCCGGCTCGCCCTCCGAGATCTACATGAGCCCGTTCGACCCCGAGCTGGCCCACTTCGTGGGCGGAGCCACCGCTCTGCCCGGGGTCCCCGACCCCAGCGGGACGGCCGCGTTCTCGGCCCTCGGCACCCTCGAGCTCGCCGAGCCGGCGACCTCCTCGGAGCTGGTCCTGGTCATCCGGCCCGACCAGGTCTCGGTCGCCGAGCACGGTGTCGCGGCACGGGTGGACGACGTCAGCTTCTACGGCCACGACGCCGCGCTGCGCCTGACCCTGGTCGACGACGGCACCGCGATCGTGGCGCGCGTCACAGGCCCCACGGCGCCCCGCGTGGGCGAGACCATCCGCGTAGGCGTGCACGGGGCGGTCCACGCCTACCCCGCAGTCGTCCAGCCCTGAGACCGATCACCGGGTCGGCGGGGCCGGACGATACGCTGCCCGGCGGAGTATGTCGCCTCGCAGATCTCAGGAGTGGCCAGTGTCCGGCTTGAAGAAGGTCCTCATCGCCAACCGCGGTGAGATCGCCGTCCGTGTCATCCGCGCGTGCAAGGACGCCGGTATCGGCAGCGTCGCGGTCTACGCCGATCCCGACCGGGACGCACAGTTCGTGCGCCTGGCCGACGAGGCCCACTCGCTGAACGGCGCGACCCCGGCCGACTCCTACCTCGACATCGACAAGATCCTGGCGGTCGCGGAGAAGGCCGGCGCCGACTCGGTGCACCCCGGCTACGGATTCCTCGCCGAGAACGCCGCCTTCGCCCAGGCGGTCATCGACGCGGGCCTGATCTGGATCGGTCCCCCGCCGGCGGCCATCGAGGCCCTCGGTGACAAGGCCAAGGCCAAGCACATCGCCCTGACCGCCGGCGCTCCCCTCGCCCCGGGTCTCAAGGACCCCGTGCAGGACGCCGACGAGGTCGTCGCCTTCGCCAAGGAGCACGGCCTCCCGGTCGCGATCAAGGCCGTCTTCGGTGGCGGTGGCCGTGGCCTCAAGGTCGCCACCACCCTCGAGGAGATCCCCGAGCTCTACGAGTCGGCTGTCCGCGAGGCCATCGGCGCGTTCGGTCGCGGCGAGTGCCTGGTGGAGAAGTTCCTGCACCACCCGCGCCACGTCGAGACCCAGTGCCTGGCCGACCAGCACGGCAACGTCGTCGTGGTCTCCACCCGCGACTGCTCGCTGCAGCGTCGCCACCAGAAGCTGGTCGAGGAGGCCCCCGCGCCGTTCCTCACCGACGAGCAGCTCGACAAGCTCTACACCTCGTCCAAGGCGATCCTGCGCGAGGCCGGCTACGTCGGCGCCGGCACCTGCGAGTTCCTCGTCGCCGACGACGGCACCATCTCCTTCCTCGAGGTCAACACCCGCCTCCAGGTCGAGCACCCGGTCTCGGAGGAGGTCACCGGCATCGACCTGGTCCGCGAGATGTTCCGCATCGCCGCCGGCGAGGAGCTCGGCTACGACGACCCCGAGATCCGCGGCCACTCCATCGAGTTCCGCATCAACGCCGAGGACGGCGGCCGCAACTTCATGCCGGCGCCCGGCACCCTGTCGCAGTGGGAGCCGCCGAGCGGCCCCGGCATCCGCGTGGACGGCGGCTACGTCGCGGGCGAGACCATCCCGGGCTCCTTCGACTCCCTCGTGGCCAAGCTCATCGTCACCGGCCGCGACCGCCAGCAGGCGCTGGAGCGCTCGCGCCGCGCGCTCGACGAGTTCGTCGTCGACGGCATGCCCACGGTCATCCCGTTCCACAAGGCCGTCGTCAACGACCCGGCTTACGTCGGCGCCTCCAACCCCACGGGCGAGGGCTCCTTCGACGTCTACACCACCTGGATCGAGACCGACTTCGTCAACGAGATCGAGCCCTACGGCGGCGAGGTCGCCGAGGCCGAGGAGGCCGGCGAGCGCCAGAAGGTGACCGTCGAGGTCGGCGGGCGCCGCCTCGAGGTCGTCCTCCCGGCCGGCCTGGGCGGCCTGTCCACCGGTGGTGGCGCCGGTGGGGCCAAGAAGCCCAAGCGTGCGGCCAAGAAGGCCGGCGCTGCCGTCTCCGGCGACGCGGTCACCTCCCCCATGCAGGGCACCATCGTCAAGGTCGCCGTCGAGGACGGCCAGGAGGTCGCCGAGGGCGACGTCCTGGTGGTCATGGAGGCGATGAAGATGGAGCAGCCCCTCAAGGCCCACAAGGCCGGCACCGTCACGGGCCTGTCCGCCGCTGTCGGCGCGACCGTCTCCAACGGCGAGGTCATCTGCGAGATCAAGGACTGAGTCCGCCGTACGTCCTGGCCTGGGCCACCACTCCTGCGGGAGCGGTGGCCCAGCCACATTTCACCCCACGGGAATGTGGCCCACTCACCGCTCCGGGCGTTCATAGATAGCGAGTGCTCACTTTTTATGTGAGACTGCCGACCATGACGACCCGCCGCACCCAGGCCGAGCGCCGCGACGGCACGATCCGCGCCCTGCTCGACGCCACGGCGCAGTGCCTGGCCGAGCGGGGGTACGCCGCCACGACCACCACCGCCGTCTGTGCGGCGGCCGGGGTGAGCCAGGGGGCGCTCTTCCGCCACTTCCCCACCCGTCAGGCCCTGCTGGTCGCCACCGCCGGTCACGTGGCCCGGCTCAACGTCGACGCCTTCCGCGAGCTGGTCGACGAGGACGTCGACACCGTCGACGGCCTGGTGCGGGCCTTCGGGCACCTACGCGCGGTCGTCCTGTCGCCGGCCAACCAGACCTGGCGAGAGCTGCTCGTGGCCGCCCGCTCCGACGCCGCGCTGCGCGAGGAGCTGCTCCCGGCGCGGCTGGACCTGCAGGAGCAGATGTACGCCGTCGCCCTCGAGCTCTGGGGCGAGCGCCTCCCGGCCGACGACCTCGCGGCCGTGCTGAGCATCGTCGTCAACATGCTCGACGGCCTGGCCTTCTCCGCCCTCGACCCCGACCCCGCCGCCCCGCCAGGGCGCACCGTCGAGCGGGCCCTGGCCCTGCTCGCGCAGATGATCGTCGACCACTACCCCCAGGAGCACGCATGAGCCACCCCGCCGACAGCTTCCGACCCGACGTGATCGTCGTGGGCGCCGGCCTGGCCGGCCTCGTCGCCACGCACGAGCTCGCGCTGGCCGGGCGGCGGGTGCTGGTCCTCGACCAGGAGAACCGCGCCAACCTGGGTGGACAGGCGTGGTGGTCCCTGGGCGGGCTGTTCTTCGTCGACAGCCCCGAGCAGCGCCGCATGGGCATCACCGACTCCCCCGAGCTGGCCCTGCAGGACTGGATGGGCTCGGCCGCGTTCGACCGCGTCGGGGACGGCACCGCGGGTCCCGGCCGCGGCGAGGACCACTGGCCCCGCCAGTGGGCGCAGGCGTACGTGCGCTTCGCCCACGAGGAGAAGCGCGACTACCTGCGTGCCCTGGGGCTGCGCTCGCTCCCGTTCGTCGGGTGGGCCGAGCGCGGTGACGGCCGCGCGGACGGCCACGGCAACTCAGTGCCGCGCTTCCACCTCACGTGGGGCACCGGCCCGGAGGTCGTACGGGTCTTCGCCGAGCCGGTCCTGCGGGCCGAGGAGGCCGGGCTGGTGCGCTTCGCGTTCCGGCACCGGGTCGACGAGCTCCTCGTCGCGGACGGCGCCGTCACCGGCGTGCGGGGCACCGTCCTGGCCGACGACGATGCCGCCCGCGGGGTGAGGTCGAACCGGGACCCGGTGGGCGACTTCGCGTTCGAGGCGGCCGCCGTCGTGGTCACCAGCGGCGGGATCGGCCACAACCACGAGCTCATGCGGCGCAGCTGGCCGACCGAGCGCGTCGGCCCCGCCCCCGCGCACATGATCAGCGGCGTGCCGGCCCACGTCGACGGCCGCATGCAGGCCATCAGCGAGGAGGCCGGTGCCACGATGGTCAACCGGGACCGCATGTGGGCCTACGTCGAGGGCATCCACAACTGGGACCCGGTCTGGCCCGACCACGCGATCCGCATCCTGCCCGGCCCGTCGTCGATGTGGTTCGACGCCCACGGCCGGCGCCTCGAGGGCATGTCCGGCGTGCCCGGGGCCGACTCCATCGGCGCGATGAAGCAGATCCTCGCCACCAGCCACGACTACTCGTGGTTCGTGCTCACCCAGTCGATCATCGAGAAGGAGTTCGCGCTGTCGGGCTCCGAGCAGAACCCCGACCTCACGGAGAAGGACATCAGGGTCCTGGTCCGCAGCCGCCTGGCCAAGGGGGCGCCGGGCCCGGTGGAGGCGTTCAAGCAGCACGGCGAGGACTTCGTCGTCGCCGAGTCCCTGGCCGAGCTGGTCGAGGGCATGAACGCCATCGCCCGCGGACCACGGCTCGACCTGGCCACGCTCGAGGCCCAGATCACCGCCCGCGACCGCGAGCTCGACAACGGCTTCGGCAAGGACGTGCAGCTGATGGCGATCGCCAACGCCCGCCGCTCGCGCACCGACAGGCTGATCCGCGTGGCCAGGCCGCACCGCATCCTGGACCCGGCCCACGGCCCCCTCATCGCCGTCCGGCTCAACATCCTCTCGCGCAAGACCCTCGGCGGCCTGGAGACCAACCTCGACAGCCAGTGCCTGGCCCACGACGGGACACCGGTCCCGGGGCTGTACGCCGCCGGCGAGGTCGCCGGGTTCGGGGGCGGGGGCGTCCACGGCTACAACGCCCTGGAGGGGACGTTCCTCGGCGGCTGCATCTTCTCCGGTCGCGCCGCGGGCAGGGCCCTGGCCCGCGCCTGACGTCAGCCCGACATGACCTCGAGGATGCGCTCCGCGGTGGCGCCCATCCCCTCGGCGTTGGGGTGGTAGGGCGCTCCCTGGCCCGGGCCCGGGGACCTGCCCACGACCCACGCGCCGACACCGGCGCACACGTCGTGCCCACGGCTGGAGGACTGCACGTCGACGAAGGTCGATCCCGTGCTCTCGGCAGCCTGGCGCAGCGACTCGTTGAGGGTGCGCAGCACCTCGTCGAGCCGGGCCAGGGCGTCGCTGGGAGCCGGGGCGTCGTCACAGCCCAAGCTCTCGGGGAGGATCTGGGGGTAGCCCACGAGCACGACCGCGGCGTCGGGTGAGCGTTGGCGCACCAGCGCGACGACGTCCTCGACCGAGCCCTGGACCTCGCGGGCTCGGCCGAGCAGGTTGTCGAGGGAGCTGCACGTCGGCAACGACGAGCAGTGGATCAGTCCCGCGTAGATGCCGGAGTCGTTGGCGCCCAACCCGATCGTCACCAGGTCGGTCTCGCTCGACAGGGCCTCGACCTGGGGGGCAGCCAGTCCGCCCCCGAACAACGGTTGGGGTCGCGCCACGTGTGACGTACGGGCCCCGGCGCAGGCCACGCTGCGGAACGTCTCGGTGCCGAGCTCCTCGGCCAGCAGGACGGGGTAGGTGAGCATCGAGCGCGAGCAGCCCTCGTCGTCACGCTCGAACCCGATGAACGGGCCCGACGTGAAGGAGTCGCCCAGCGCGACGTAGTCGATCTCGTCGGGCAGGGCGTCACGCATGCTCCCGGGGGCGTCGCCGCAGCCCGCGAGGAGAAGTGCGCCGAGGGCCAGCGCGACCGCGAGGGGGTGCCTCATGCAGCAGGCTGCGGCACCGGCCGCGCCGAGACCGCCACGGTGAACAACGACGAGCGCAGCCCGAGGTAGGACCTGAACGTCTCGCCGTGCACGGTGGCACGCCCCTTGGAGCCGACCAGCACCATCTCCACGACGCGTCCACCCCACTCCCCGTTGCCGTCACGGCGGTGGATCTCGATCGTGGTGAGCTCACCGATCGCCGGCCAGTGCCGCTGGATGGCGCTGCGGCTCAGGCGCTGGGTCCAGCCGCGGTAGGCGCGGTCGTAGGGGTCGGCCTGGGCGACGAGGTAGGGCATCGAACCCGCCACGCTCCACCCGCCGTTGCTGGCCGAGAACTGGGTGAACGCCGGCTTGCCGCCGTGGGTGAGCACCTGTCCCGCGGTGCGCTTGATCGCCGTGTCCGAGGCGGGGTGCTCGGCGTCGACGCCGAGGTAGACCTGGCACTGGGTCGTGTCGCAGAGGTCGTAGTGGCGGGCCGCCGGCTGCATGCGCTCGAAGGCGGCGTACGTGCGCGCGGCGACGGACTGCGCCGAGACGGCCTGGGTGTGCCACAGCGCCGGTACCTCGCGCGGCACGACACCGCGCAGGTAGGCCTCGAGGCCCACGACGTTGACGGTCTGGCGGGGCTTGCCGGGGCCGGCCGCGGCCGAGCGCAGGACGCCGCGGTAGCTGGCCCGCCGCCCGCCGGGGAGCACCAGCGTCAGCGGCCCGCCGCGCGAGGAGAGCTGCGCCTCGCCGGACGTCGTGCGCCAGGTCCGCCACACACCCTTGGCGCGACGGAACTGAACGCGGGTACGGGCGCCGTACGGGAGCAGGCGCCACTTGACGGCCCGCCGCTCGGGCAGCAGCCACGTACGGCCGTTGGCGAGGTTGCGCACGGAGATGCGCGGCCGGCTGACCACCTGCACGTCACGCGTGGTGTCGGCGGTGAGGAGCACCCGGACCCGGCCCGGCGCCTGTCCCCACGCGGTGCCGGGGTAGTAGAACCCCAGGATCTCGCGCCAGTCCAGGCCCTTCTCGGCGGCGCTGACGGCACCGTGCTGCGACATGCCCCGACCGTGCCCGTAGCCGTTGCCGGTGAGCGTGACCACGTCGCCCTGGCTGACCTGCCACGACTCGACGCGACGCTGCGCGCTCGCGTTCGTCGGGAGCAGGGTCGCCAGCAGCAGGGCTGTCGCCACTGCGGCCAGCAGGCGGTGTGCACGCACGGGGAATCTCCGAGATCGAGGGGCTGGAGCCTTCGAGGCTACACGCGCGGACAACGGCGCACCCCCGCGTTGGGAGAACTGCCGGGGGGCTCCCCCGGGCGGCCGCTCAGACCTTGTGCAGCCGTCGCGCCGCCTCGGCGACGGACCCGCTCATCGAGGGGTAGACCGTGAACGCCTGGGCCAGCTGGTCGGCGGTGAGCGACTCCGCGACGGCGATGGAGACCGGGTGGATCAGCTCGGAGGCGCGGGGCCCGACGACCACTCCCCCGACCACGATGCCGGTGCCGGGGCCGCAGAACAGCTTGACGAACCCGTCGCGGACGCCCTGCATCTTGGCCCGGGCGTTGCCGGCCAGGGGCAGCATCACGACGTCGGCCTCGATCTCGCCCGCGTCGACGGCCTTCTGCGACCACCCGACGGTGGCGATCTCCGGGGCGGTGAAGACGTTGGAGGAGACCTGCTTGAGGTCGAGAGGCTGCACCGCGTCGCCGAGGAAGTGCCACATCGCGATGCGGCCCTGCATGGCCGCGACCGAGGCGAGCATGAGCACGCCAGTGCAGTCGCCGGCCGCGTAGACGCCGCGGGCGGTGGTGCGCGAGACGCGGTCGACGGCGATGAAGCCACCGTCGTCGGTGGCCACGCCGGCCGCCTCCAGACCCAGGTCGGCGGTCTTGGGGACCGATCCCAGCGCCAGGATGCAGTGGCTGCCGGTGACGGTGCGCCCGTCGGTGAGGGCCACCGTGACGACGTCGCCGTCCCGGGTCACCGACTCCATGCGCGACTCGCCGAGGACGTTCATGCCGCGCCGCTTGGCGACCTCCTCGATGACCACGGCGGCATCGGCGTCCTCGCCGGGCAGCACCCGGTCGCGGCTGCTCACCAGCGTCACCTCGATGCCGAGGGCGAGGTAGGCGCTGGCGAACTCCAGGCCGGTGACACCGGAGCCCACCACCACGAGGTGCTCGGGGACCTCGTCGAGGTCGTAGACCTGCTCCCAGGTGAGGATGCGCTCGCCGTCGGGGACGGCCGAGGGCAGGGTGCGCGGGGCCGCGCCGGTGGCGACCAGCACGGCGTCGGCCGCGAGGGTCTCCTCCGTGCCGTCGGCCAGGGTGGCGACCACCGTCGACGCGTCGAGGAGACGGCCCCGCCCGCGTACGACGCGTACGCCGTCGCGCTCCAGGCGCCGGGCGATGTCGGCCGACTGGTCGGCCGCCAGCTGCAGGACACGGGCGTTGACGCGGGCGAGGTCGACGCGCACGACCGCCGCCGCATCACCGTCGGGGTCGGAGAAGTCGATGCCGAGCTCCGCGGCCTGCCCGACCTCGGTCATCAGCTCCGCGGTCGCGATGAGCGTCTTGCTCGGCACGCAGTCGGTGAGCACCGCCGAGCCGCCGATGCCGTCGGTGTCGACGATGGTGACCTCGGCCCCCAGCTGGGCGGCCACGTGGGCCGCCTCGTAGCCCCCGGGGCCGCCTCCGATGATGACGACGTGCTCGGTCATCCGCGCGACCTCAGAAGTTGATCATGTGGCCGGCGATGCCGTGGACGGCTTCCTTGACGGCCTCGCTCAGCGTCGGGTGGGCGAAGACGTTGCGGGCGACCTCGTCGGCGGTGAGGTCCCACTTCTGGGCCAGCGTCAGCACCGGCAGCAGCTCGGTGACGCCGGGGCCGATCATGTGGGCGCCGATGATCTCGTTGTGCTCGCCGTCGGCCACGACCTTGACGAAGCCCACGGCCTCGCCGAGACCCATCGCCTTGCCGTTGGCCGTGAACGGGAACGACGCGGTCTTCACGTCGTAGCCCTTCTCCTTGGCCTGCGCCTCGCTGTAGCCGAAGGAGGCGATCTGCGGGTTGCAGTAGGTCGCGCGCGGCACGAAGTCGAACTCCACGGGCATGGTCTCGGCGCCGTTGATGGTCTCGGCGGCCACGACGCCCATCGCCTCGGCGACGTGGGCGAGCATCATCTTGCCGGTGCAGTCGCCGATGGCGTAGACGTTGTCGACGTTGGTGCGGCCGTACTCGTCGATCTCGATGGCGCCGCGGTCGGTGAGCTTCACCCCGGTGTTCTCCAGGCCGTAGCCCTCGACGCGCGGCGCGAAGCCGAAGGCGGCCAGGAACTTGTCGGCCTCGAGCACCTGCTCGTCGCCGCCACCGGCCGGGGCGACGGTGACCCTCACGCCGCTGCCGGTGTCCTCGACGCCCTTGACGGCCGTCGAGGTCATGACCTTCACGCCGAGCTTCTTGTAGTGCTTGGCGAGCTCCTTGGAGATGTCGGCGTCCTCGGTGGGCACCATCCGGTCGAGGAACTCCACGATCGTGACGTCGACGCCGAAGTTGGCCATGACGTAGGCGAACTCCACGCCGATCGCGCCGGAGCCACCGATGACGATCGAGGACGGCAGCTGGTCGGTGAGGATCTGCTCCTCGTACGTCACGACGTTCTGGCTGAGCTCGACGCCGGGGACGAGCCGCACCGTCGCGCCGGCGGCGATGATCAGGTTGTCGAAGGTGTACGAGGCCTTCTGGCCGTCCTTCTCCACATCGATCCCGGTAGCGCTGGTGAGGGTGCCCCACCCGTCGATCTCGGTGATCTTGTTCTTCTTCATGAGGAAGTGGACGCCCTTGACGATGCCGGCGCTGACGTCGCGGCTGCGCTTGTGGGTCGGGCCGAAGGCCATCGTGGCGTCGCCCTCGATGCCGAACTTCGCCTTCTCGTGCTGCAGCGTGTGGGCGAGCTCGGCGTTCTTGAGCAGCGCCTTGGAGGGGATGCAGCCGACGTTGAGGCACACACCGCCCCAGTACTTCTCCTCCACCACGGCCACCTTCTGGCCGAGCTGGGCTGCGCGGATGGCGGCGACGTAGCCACCGGGGCCAGCGCCGAGGACGAGGGTGTCGAAGTGCGTGTCGGTCACGGGGTCACCCTAGTTCCCCCCGATGCGTCGGGCACAGCCCGGCGCCCGTCCTCGCTACCCTGCTCCTCGTGACCCTCTATGCCGCCTACGGGACCAACATGGATCCTGCGCGCATGGGTGAGCGCTGCCCCCACTCGCCGCTGCGCTCCACCGGGTGGCTGAGCGGCTGGCGGCTGACCTTCGGCGGGGAGGAGCACGGCTGGGACGGCGCGCTGCCGACGATCGTGCCCGACCCCTTCGAGCAGGTCTTCGTCGCGGTCTACGACGTGACCCCGGAGGACGAGCGGACGCTCGACGGGTGGGAGTCGGCCGACACCGGCCTCTACCGCAAGACCAAGGTGCGCGTCGCGACGATGACGGGCTCGGTCGTGGCCTGGGCCTATGTCCTCGACGCCTACGAGGGCGGCCTGCCCTCCGCGCTCAACCTCGGCGTCCTCGCCGACGCCGCCGAGGCGGCCGACGCCCCGGCCGACTACGTCGCCGCGCTGCGCCGGCGGCCCTGCCGCTCGACCGGTCTCTGACCGGCTCGGCGCCCGTGCGGGAGTGACCTCCCGGCCGCTCACGCGTTGAACCCGTGTGCGACGACTGCTCCTGACCCTCGCCCTGCTGACCACCGCGCTCGCTGCCGTGCCCGCGCCGGGCCAGCCCGCCGACGCCGCGAGCCGGGCGAGCGGCAAGCGCAGCGTGATGTTCGTGGGCAACAACTGGTCGGGCACCGCCACCGTCGTCGACGCGCAGTCGCTGAAGGTGCTCAAGCGGGGCATCGACCTGGTCCCCGACCTCGACGAGGAGCTCGCCGCGATCCGGAGGGACCCCGTACGGCTGGCCTACTACCTCGCGGTGCAGCAGGGGCCGGGCGAGGGCCACGACCAGCTCGTCGACGACATGTTCACCACCCGCGACGGCCGCTACCTCGCGGTGTCGCGGCCCAGCCTCGCCGACGTGGTGTGGGTGGACATCGCGAAGGCCGCGGCGGGCGCGCCCGGCGCGATCGTGCGCGAGCAGCAGATGGACGGGCACCGCACCGACCACATGGGCGTCTCCCCCGACGGTCGTCGCCTGCTCGTCAGCGACTCCACGGCACGCCAGGTGATCGAGTTCTCCATGGTCACCGAGGTGCTCCCCGACGGGCGGCGGATCCGCATGGGCGACCGGTTGCGGGCGTTCGCCTCCGGGGAGACGCCCCACGAGAGCAACTACAGCCGCAACGGCCGCCGGGTCTTCCACGCCTCCATCGGCCGGGTCTACACCCCCGGCGACCAGGGCACGGCCCTCGAGGACCCGATCAAGGGAGACCGGTGGTTCCAGGTCGTGCGCAACCGCGACTTCCGCGTCATCAAGCGGTGGGACATGGGCCGCGAGCTCGCCGAGGCCGGCTACCCCGGCATGAGCTCGGCCGTGCGCCCCATGGCCGTCGGCCGCGGCGGCCGGTTCCTGTGGTTCCAGGTCTCCTTCTTCCACGGCTACGTGGAGTTCGACACCCGGGCCCCGGACCTCAACGGGCGCGTGGACTACACCTCCGGCGACCACCCGGAGCCACGGCGAGGCGCCGTGACCCGGGTCGTGCCGCTGCCCAACCGGGTGCCGGACATGCCGCGGGAGCAGTACGTCAACGACTCCGCCCACCACGGCCTGTCGGTCGACGCGGAGGGCGAGCGGCTGTGCGTCGCCGGCACGATGGACGACTACGTGGCCCTGGTCGACGTGGACACCACGCGCCGCCGGATCTTCGACCGCCGCACGACCGGGCACGCCTACCTCAAGCCGTACTGGACCACCGAGGGGCCCAACGGGACGTGCTGGGTGTCGCTGAGCGAGTCCGACGCGGTCGCCGTCATCGACGTGCGCCGCCGCCGCGAGATCGCCTGGCTGGCGGTGGGCGACCACCCGCAGCGGATCCGTCACGGCGTCGTCCGCGAGCGCACCGTCCGGAGCTGGTGAGGCTACGCTCCCCCGTGTGACCCACCAGGACTCCCCCACAGCCGACCCGTACGCCGCCGCCCAGCTCGCCGCCGCGCGCCTCGCCGAGCTGACCGGTGTCGAGCGCCACGACATCGCCCTGGTCCTCGGATCGGGCTGGCTGCCGGCGGTCGACGCCCTCGGCGAGGCCACCGCCGAGATCGACACGACCGACCTCCCCGGCTTCAGCGCTGCCGCCGTCGCCGGGCACAGCGGCAAGATCCGCTCGATCCGCAACGGCGAGAAGAACCTGCTGGTCTTCCTGTCGCGCACCCACTACTACGAGGGCAAGGGCGTCGCCGCCGTCGTGCACCCGGTCCGGACCGCGGCCGCCGCCGGCTGCCGCGCGATCGTGCTCACCAACGGGTGCGGCGGCCTGAAGCAGGGCTGGCAGCCCGGTCAGCCGGTGCTGATCTCCGACCACATCAACCTCACCGCCACGAGCCCGATCGTCGGCGCGAACTTCGTCGACCTCACCGACCTCTACAGCCCGCGGCTGCGCGCGCTGTGCCAGGAGATCGACCCCTCGCTCGACGAGGGCGTCTACGTGCAGTTCCCCGGCCCCCACTACGAGACCCCCGCCGAGGTGCGGATGGCGGGCGTCCTCGGTGGCCACCTGGTCGGCATGAGCACCACCCTCGAGGCGATCGCCGCGCGCGAGGCCGGCATGGAGATCCTCGGCATCAGCCTGGTCACCAACCTCGCCGCGGGCCTGAGCGGCGAGCCGCTCAACCACGAGGAGGTCCTCGCCGCCGGCAAGGCCGCGACGAGCCGGATGGGTGGCCTGCTCAGCCAGGTCGTCGCCCAGATCTGACCGGGCTGCCGTCGTGCGTGTGCTCGTGACCGGCGCTGCGGGCGCCATCGGCCAGGTCGTCACGACCGGCCTGCTGGAGCGTGGCCACGACGTGGTCGCCCTCGACCTCGTCGCCGCCGAGGGCTTCGACGGGCACTGGTACCCCGTCGACTGCGCCGACCCGGACGCCGTGGCGACCGTCTTCGAGGAGCAGCACCTCGACGCCGTCGTCCACCTCGCCGGCGTCCCCGACGAGCGGTCCCTGACCGACGAGCTCACCAGCCACGTCGTCACCACGGCCGCGCTGCTGGACGCGATGGTCACGCACCGCGTGACCCGCATCGTCTACGCCTCGTCCAACCACGCCGTCGGCCGCACACCGCACACCGACCTGCTCACCGCGGACGCGGCCCCGCGGGCCGACACCTTCTACGGCGTCGCCAAGGTCGCGGCCGAGTCGCTGCTGCGGCTCTACGCCGACCGCCACGGCATCGACGCCGTCGCGTGCCGGATCGGCTCGTTCCTCGACCGCCCCGAGACCACGCGACACCTCGCGACCTGGCTCTCGCCCGCCGACTGCGTCCGGATGGTCGAGGCCGCGCTCACCGCGACGGCGCCCGGGTACGCCGTCCTCTACGGCATCAGCGCCAACACCCGCGCCTGGTGGGACCTCGCGCCCGGTCGCGAGCTGGGCTACCACCCCGAGGACGACGCCGAGCGGTGGGCCGACTCCATCCCCGCGAGGGAGCAGGACGAGGACGAGGCGGCGTACGTCGGGGGCCCCTTCGCGCTCGAGGCCTTCCACCGCGCCGCGCTGGCCTCCAGCGCCGAGCGCGGCTAGACCGCGGCGATCCCGACGCGGCCCTCGCGGAACGCGTCGACGAACAGCGCGTGGTCGGCCCTGACCCGCTCGGCGTACGCGATGCCCCACTCGGCCAGCCAGGCCACGAAGTCGTTGCGTCGGCCCTGCAGCGCGTCCGCGATGGCCGTCTCGACCTGGAAGTCGACCAGGTCCTGCTCGCTGTCCTCGTCGGAGGCGCAGTGGATCTTGGCGCTCGCCCGTCCCAGCAGGTCGACCACCGAGCGCATCTCGGAGGGCTCGTTGATCTCCGACCAGTCGAGGTCGACCTCGTACGGCGAGACCTCGGCGACGACGTAGCCGGTCCCGTCGAGCGCGGTGTGGCCCAGCAGCGGGTCGGTGTGGACCTGCAGTGCACGCTGGCTGACGACCGTGCGGTGGCCCTCGTGCTCGAAGTACGCGTCGACCTCGCTGGTGTCGACGAACCGGCTCACCGCCGGCACGTTGGCCTGCTTCATGCTGAGCACGACGTCGTTGTCGAGCGCCTGGCTGTAGCCCTCGACGAGGACGTTGTACGCCGGCAGCCCGGCGCTGCCGATGCCGAACCCGGACTTGCCGACCACGTCGCGGAGCTCGTAGAAGAGCTCGCGGTCGAAGCGCTTGGCCTGCGGGATCGTCTCGAGGTAGTCACGGAACGCGGCCTCGACCCTGCTGCGCTCGGCGCGCGAGAGCCGACGCGTCGTGTCGTCCTCGACGAACCGCCGACCGGACACCGAGAGCTGGGTGACCTCGTCGAGCAGGTCGGCGCGCCGCATGCGACGCGCCGTCTCCAGCACGGTGAGGACCGGCCCCTGGGCGGTGTCGAGGCGGATCGCCCAGTCGTGGTCGTCGTCGGTGCCGAGGTAGTGGTTGACCTGGGAGAGGTAGGAACGGGCGTACCGGGCGATGAGCTTGCGGATCGCGTCCTCCGGCAGCGCCTTCTGCCACCCCAGCAGGGCCAGGCTCGCGGCGAACCGCTGGAGGTCCCAGGTGAAGTGGCCCAGGTAGGCCTCGTCGAAGTCGTTGACGTCGAAGATCAGCCGGCCGTCGGAGTTGAGGTAGGTGCCGAAGTTCTCCACGTGCAGGTCGCCGTGGATCCAGATCCGGTCCGTGCCGTGGGTGGCCCACTCGTCGCGCTCACCCGTCACGTCGCAGTAGAACAGGCAGGCCGTGCCGCGGTAGAACGCGTGGGGGTCGCGGGCCATCTTGCGGTACTTGGCACGGAAGGCGACCGGGTCGGCCCGCATGAGGGGCGCGAACGCGTCTCGCAGCACCTCGACGATGACCTCGGTCCGCTGGTCTCGCTGGCTCGGCATTCCTGCACCCTAGGACGTCCACGCCTCAGCGTCGCGTGGCGGCGCTCGGGGCCGCAGTGTAGGAATGGGGGCATGGCAACCACTGCACTCAAGGGCAACCCCGTCAACACCGTCGGCGAGCTGCCGGCCGTCGGATCGCAGGCTCCCGGCTGGGACCTCGTCGGCGCCGGACTCTCCCAGCTGACCCAGGACGACTCGCAGGGCAAGCGCGTCGTGCTCAACATCTTCCCGAGCATCGACACCGGCATCTGCGCCGCGAGCGTGCGCAAGTTCAACGAGCTCGCGACCGGCCTCGACAACACCGAGGTCATCAACGTCTCCAACGACCTCCCCTTCGCCCAGGCCCGCTTCTGCGGTGCCGAGGGCATCGAGAACGCCAAGGTCGGCTCGGCCTTCCGCTCCTCCTTCGGCGACGACTTCGGCGTCAAGCTCGTCGACGGCCCGATGGCCGGCCTGCTGGGCCGTGGGGGGGGGGGGGGCGGGGCCCCGCCGGCCGGCGGGCACCCCCCCCACCCGCGGCCGGGGCCCAGCCAGCAACCC
>JAJPEO010000019.1 GCA_021166815.1 Nocardioides sp. | reverse complement strand
GACGTCGGTGATCGGGGGCTCGTCGTCGGTCAGCAGGCGCTGCAGCCGACCGAGCTCGCCGCGGACCGCCTCCCACATGTGTTGGCGTACGTCGGGAGCCAGCCGGGGATGGTCCAGCATCTCTGATCCGCTGACCAGGCCCGCGACCGTGCTGCGGAGCTCGTGGATGCGCTCGCGGTGCTCGCGGCTCGCGACGAGGGCGTCGCTGATCTCGCCGGCGTGGCGGCGGTCCTCCTCCATGAGCCGCATCAGGCAGAGCCACCCCACCCCGAGCCAGGCGGCGCCGACGATGCCTCGTACGACTCCCAGCCCCGCGATCCACTGCGTGTCGCCCGGCAGGGTCACCTCGACCACCACGCTCGCCATGGTGATCGTGGCGGTGACCACCAGGAGCGCCGACAGGTCGCGACGCAGGGTGCCCAGGAGCACGACGGTGACCACCGCCAGCACGGGGGTCGACAGCACGATCGTGAGCAGCAGGCGCCCCGGCGTCCCCAGCGCGACCAGCGGGAACTGGATGACGAGTGCGGCCAGGGCGACGAGGCCCAGGCCGAGCGCGACCGCGTAGCTGTCGTCGGACGCAGGTTCGCCTGCGACCACGTCGGCGACCGCTCCGACGACGCATGCCATGCCGGCGACCCCGAGCGCCGCCAGGGACGTGAGCACGAGGTCGTCGCTCGACGGACGCGCGCTCAGCGTGACGAGCGTGACGAGCAGCGCCTGGGTGGCGACGGCCAGCCCCGTGGCGACGGCCGATCCGGGAAGCCGGCCCTCGGGCCGGCGCCACATGACGAACGCGGCGATCGTGGCGGCACCCGCGAAGCCGACACCGATCATGCCGTCGAGCCAGGAGGCGGGTCCTGGCTGGAACGGCTCGACCGACCACGTCGGTACCAGGACCACGAGGGCGGTGGCCGCGACCAGCCAGCCGCCGACGCGCGGTCGTCCATCCGTCGGTACTGCTCGACCAAGCCCCATCAGCCCGCTCCCCCACGTGACTTCTCGGGTGTCATGGACCCGCGCCTCGATCGGAGCGCAGGGGTCCCGAACCCTCCTCGGCATTGTTGGACGCCATCCCGGGCTGGGTAAAGGTGGTCTGGTCCGTCTGTCACGAACCTTCGATTTCTCCTCCCCCAATGGGGTGCAGCCTTGGCTGTTCCCAGACGATTTTTTGGTCTGCCCGGCCCTCCCCAAATCCGGGCACGTTCCCGAACCCGGCCCGGGGCCGGCGCACGGCGGTCCACAGTGGTGCGTCATCCAGCCCGAGCGAGGCGCGATGGACGACGGTTCCCGAGGTCACGACCCCCAGGTCGAGCGGTCGCGCGTGCCCGTCGGGACGGCGTACGTGACTGCTCCCCACCTGCTGGTGGCCCAGACGGTGGCCGCAGCCGCACGGTCCGCGGCGTTGGTCCTGCGGCCAGTGGCGTGGGACGACCTGTTCGGAGGTCGTTTCGGTGCGGTCGTCCCGGGAGACGTCGTCGTCGTCATGGAGGACCTCGACGACGCCCGGGCGCTCGCCGAGGTCGTCGAGCGTGCGCAGTCCCACGACCACCGTGTCGTCCTGGTGGTGCCCGAACCGGCCGGGACGGGGTCGGGCCGGCTCCTGGACTCGGGCGTCGAGGTGGTGGGTGGCATCACCACGGTCGCCGACTTCGTCGAGATGGTCCACCGGTTCCTGCGCGGGGAACCGCTCGTGACGGCCGAGGAGCGCGAGCGCCTGCGTGCTGCCTGGTCACGGGAGCTCGAGCAGCGGCGCGACCTGCTGTCCCGGGTGCGCTCGCTGAGTCCGCGGCAGCGGCGGGTCCTCGAGCTGCTCTCCGAGGGGCTCCGCGTCGCGGACGTCGCCGAGGTGGTGGGAGTGAGTCCGGGAACGGTGCGGACCCACGTGAAGACCTTGCGCGGCAAGCTGGGGGTCCGGAGCCAGCTGGAAGCAGTCGCGATGCTCCGGCGTGCCAGGGGCGACGAGGCGCTGCCACTGGTCCCGCGGCCACGGCCGGAAGCTGAGTGACTCAGGACGCGCGACGGGGCCTGCGGCGGCGTCCCGCGCCTCACGTCGTGTGACGCCAGCCCACCTGGTTCGCGAGGCCGACGGCAGCGAGCTGTGAGCTGACCTGGAGCTTGGCCAGGATCGACTTCACCTGGGTCCGCACGGTCGCCTCCGAGACGACGCTGCGCTGGGCGATCAGGCGTACGGAGCTGCCCTCGATCAGCGACCCCAGCACCTCACGCTCGCGCGGGGTGAGCAGCTGCAGGCGCCGACGCATGTCGTCGCTGGCCGCCGCATCGCTGCGCCAGGCCTCGAGCAGCGACTCCAGCTCCTCGCGCGTCACCACGGGAAGGCCCTGGTGGAGGCGTCGTACGGTCGCGAGGGTGTCCTGCAGGGCGCCGCACTTGGAGAGCACCTTGCGCGCCCCCTGCCTCATGCAGGCGCCCCAGCGGCGGCGGTCGTCGTTGCCGGTGACCACCACGACGTTGGCGCCGCTGCGAGCCAGGGGCGCGATCAGCGTGGTGCCGTCACCGAAGCGGCCCAGGTCGAGGTCGAGGATCACCGTGCGGGCGTTGGCACGCAGCGCACGGGTCTTCAGCGTGGCCAGCGAGCCACCCACCTCGGGCAGGGCCAGGCGGCGTACGTCGTAGCCCTCAAGGGACAAGGTGAGCTCGAGGCTCTCGGCGAACAGCACGTGGTCCTCGATGATGAGGACCCGGTGCTCAGCCCGACTGGCGGTCGGTACGGACACTGTCGTACTCCTCTGACTGACGCACCCGAGGCAGGCGGATGACGAACGACGAGCCGCCGTCACCGGGGCAGGACAGGGACAGCGAGCCGCCCTGCTCCGAGACCAGCCGCTGGGCGACGTGGAGGCCGATGCCCTGACCGGGGGAGTCGGGCCGCTGCCCGCCCCACTCGAAGATGCGGGGCCGCATGTCGGCAGGGACCCCGGGGCCCTCGTCGGTGACTGCGATCTGCACCATGTCGCCGCTGTCCGCGACGTCGACGCGCGCGCCGTCTGAGCTGCCGTGGACCGCGGCGTTGTCCAGCAGGATGTTGACGGCCTCCTTGAGGGCGTCCTGGCGTCCGATGATGCGGGCCCCGGTCGGCGTCCACTCGACCTTGCGGCCGCGGGCGCGGTGGAGCGCCAGCACCGAGTCGAGGCTCTCGTCCACGTCGACCGTGCCCACGGCCGCAGTCGAGCTGGACGACCCGGGGGACAGCAGGCGCTCCATCCGCTCCAGCTCGGCGCGCATGGAGTGCAGCAGCCGACGGCGCGCTTCCTCGTCGACCCGGGGGTCCGTGACCAGTCGTGAGGCCCCGACCAGCCCGGCGACGGTGCCGCGCAGCTCATGGAGCTGCTCGTGCACGCTGCGCTGGTCGTCCGGGAGGACCGCGAGCGGGCTCTGCAGGCTGTCGGGACGCCGGCGACGCCGGACGGCCGTGCGCTGCGAGAGCGCCAAGGTGCCCACGACGAAGGCACCCGCGAGTGAAGCCGCGGTGGTGAACGTGCCCACCGTCGGCGAGGCGGCCACGACGGCTGCCAGCGGCAGTGCCGTCACGGCGAGCAGCCTGGCGCCGCTCGTCCAGCGCGCAGCGTTGTTCGCGGAATCCGACGATTCCATGTCCCTCTCCCCTGGTCCTGCAGGTGCGCCAGCACCGTCGGACCCCGATGCGCCCACGTCCAGTGCAATGTCCGGGCCGTGTGGCGATGCCCTGTCTTCGGTTTTCGTGGGGGGGTTTGCCCATTGTGGGTATGCACCCCCCTCCTGACAAGCCCGGGATAGACCGAAATGACTACGTGTGACCGGCGTTACATCCGCGGTCTCCCCAATTCGGTGCAGATGCGTAGCGCGGCAGCCAGCCCGGCGCCGCAGTGCCCCAGAGTGGGGCAGCCCCCCGTTCCCCCCCTTACCCCGCCAGCAACTCACCTGCCCAGGAGACCGTCATGACTTCTCGGATCGTGACCGCCATCCGGAGCCGGCCCGCCCCACGCGTCGGGACGGCCTGGGTGCTGTCTCGCCACCTCCTCGTCGCCCAGGCCGTGGCGTTCGCCCTCGAGCACCAGCGCGAGACCGCGCACGCCGTGCCGTGGGGCGAGGCCAGGTCGCGTCGGGACGCGATGGACCCACGTGTC
>JAJPEO010000310.1 GCA_021166815.1 Nocardioides sp. | reverse complement strand
GAGGCCGACCTCGCGGACCTGCGGACCCGTCTCAACCGCAGTGCCCAGGGCGAGCGCATCGCCGACGCCTCCGCCGCGCTGCTCGGCGTGCCCGACCAAGTGGCGCCCGAGCAGCAGGCCGTGGCCCGTGAGGTGGTCACGGTGCTCACCGAGGCCATGTCGGACCACCGCAACGACGAGCGCATCGCCGTCGGTGGTGCGGCCAACCTCGCGCGTTTCGGGGACAGCTTCGACACCGCGGTGCGCCCCTTGCTCGAGGCGCTCGAGGAGCACGTGGTGCTGCTCAAGCTCCTGGGCGAGGCCAACGCCGCCGACACCGTGACGGTGCGCATCGGCCACGAGGGCCCGTACTCCCAGCTGGCCGCGACCAGCGTCGTGGCGACCGGGTACGGCACCGTCAACGACCACCTGGGCTCCCTCGGCGTGGTCGGGCCGACCCGCATGGACTACCCCGGGTCGATGGCGGCCGTGCGTGCGGTCGCCCGGTACGTCTCCCGCATTCTCGATGAAGGACAGCAGTGAGCCAGGACCCCTACGACATCCTCGGCGTCAGCCGTGACGCCGACGCCGACACCATCAAGAAGGCCTACCGCAAGCTGGCCCGACAGCTGCACCCCGACGTCAACCCCGACCCTGCGACGCAGGAGCGGTTCAAGGACGTGTCCCGTGCCTACGAGGTGCTCAGCGACCCCTCGAAGCGGGCTGCCTACGACCGCGGCGGCGATGCCTTCGGAGCCGGCTTCGCCGGTGCCGGCGCGGGCTTCTCGTTCACCGACATCATGGACGCGTTCTTCGGTGGCGGTGCCGGTGCCCAGGGACGTGGTCCCCGCCCGCGCCAGCGCCGGGGCCAGGACGCGCTGATCCGGCTGGACGCGACGCTGGCCGAGGCGGCCTTCGGGGTCACCCGGGAGCTGAAGGTCGACACCGCCGTGGTCTGCAGCTCCTGCCACGGCGAGGGCGCCGCGCCCGGCAGCTCGCCGATCACCTGCGAGACCTGCCGGGGTGCGGGCGAG
The DNA here is from genome assembly GCA_021166815.1 of Nocardioides sp. GTDB lineage: Bacteria > Actinomycetota > Actinomycetes > Propionibacteriales > Nocardioidaceae > Nocardioides. The sequence continues at coordinate 3,761 of JAJPEO010000310.1, read as the reverse complement.
GTCGCCCACGTTCAGCGCTCGTTCCTGGGCGAGATCCGCACCCTGCGTCCGTGCGCTGCCTGCCGCGGCTACGGCTCGGTGATCCCGGACCCCTGCCGCGACTGCTCCGGCGACGGCCGGATCCGCTCGCGCCGCACGCTGAAGGTCAAGATCCCCGCCGGCGTCGACCACGGCACCCGCGTCCAGCTGTCCGGGGAGGGCGAGGTCGGTCCCGGAGGCGGGCCGCCCGGCGACCTCTACGTCGAGATCCACGTCGAGCCGCACCCCACCTTCACCCGCCACGGCAACGACCTGCACACCTCGGTGTCGCTGCCGATGACGGCCGCGGCCCTGGGCACGAGCCTGACCCTGCCGCTCCTCGAGGCGGACCTGGACCTCGGACCGGACTCCGACACCGAGACCACCTACGACCTCGAGGTGCGTCCCGGCACACAGTCGGGCTCCGAGCAGGTCATCCGCGGCTTCGGCGTGCCGGGCCTGCGTGGCGGCCGTGGCGACCTCGTCGTGAGCATCGTCGTGGACACTCCGACGCGTCTCGACGCCCGGCAGGAGGAGCTGCTCCGTGAGCTGGCCGCCCTGCGCGGCGAGGAGTCGCCGGACGGTCGGGTGGGCGCGCCCCAGAAGTCGATGTTCGGTCGGCTCCGCGACGCGTTCAACCCGGGCTGAGCAGCGCGATGAGCCTTCCGGTCCACCTCGTTCCGTCGCTGGACGGCGTGGTCGCCGGCTCCCTCGTCGAGGTGAGCGGGGACGAGGCCCATCACGCCGTGGCGGTGCGCCGGCTTCGCGAAGGCGAGCAGGTCGTCCTCACCGACGGCGCCGGCACCCGGGCCACCGGCTCGGTGACCTCGACGGGCAAGCGCGTCTTCTCCGTGGCCGTGGCCGACGTCGAGTCCCAGCCCCGCCCGACGCCGTGCGTGACGGTGGTGCAGGCGCTGCCCAAGGGGGACCGGGGCGAGCTTGCCGTCGAGGTGCTGACCGAGGTCGGCGTGGACCGGATCGTGCCGTGGGCGGCGGCGCGGTGCGTGGCGGTCTGGCGCGGCGAGCGTGCCATGAAGTCGCACTCGAAGTGGCACAACGCCGCTCGTGAAGCGGCCAAGCAGGCGCGCCGCGCCTGGCACCCGGACGTGACCCTGCTCGCCTCGACCGACCACGTCCTCGAGCTCGTCGCCGCCAGCGACCTGGCCGTCGTCCTCCACGAGGAGGCGCAGGAGCCCCTCGCAGCCCTCGACGTCCCGGACGGAGACGTGGTGGTCGTCGTCGGGCCCGAGGGCGGGCTGACCGACGAGGAGGTGCAGGCCCTGGTCGCCGCAGGGGCCCACGCGGTCCGGATGGGTCCGGAGGTGCTGCGTACGTCCACCGCCGGCGTCGCCGCGGTCAGCGCGTTGCTGGCGCGCACCTCTCGCTGGGCCTGAGCACGCGCCGCCACGAGCCGGTGGGGAACCCAGAGCACGGGCGGGCATGGCAGCAGTGGGGCCTACGGTTCCCCATGGGCCAGCTCACTCCACCTGGATGAGCCTGGTGTCGGTGAAGGCGCCGGGGCCTTCCTCGCCGCCGGACGGGTCGTCGGTGGAGCAGCGCAGGAGCACGTCGCCGGTGCCGGCGTCGGCCAGGGGGATCTCGCCGGCGAACGGGAAGAGCTTGTCCTCCATCCAGCCCTCGGCCGTGAACGGCACGGTGGCGACGACCTCGTCGCTGGCGACCAGCTCGCAGATGACATTGGCCTCGAAGGAGTTGGCGACGCCGGAGACCTCGAGGGTGCCGCTGGCCGTCTGGCCCTCGGCGGGCGTGGTGATGTTGACGAGGTTGAGGGTCTTCAGGGCGCTGGTCTGCTTGAAGGGCTGGCTGGTCGGCAGGTCGAAGAGCATCTGCGGGTCGCTGTCGCGCTGGACCATCACCGGCACCCGCTCCTGCTGGACGCCCTGCAGCGTGTAGACCAGCTGCTGGACGGCGAGTCGGGCCTCGGCCTTGCTCATGCCGTCGGGGCGCGAGGTGAAGGCGTCCCCGGTGATCTCCACCAGCAGCACGCCGTCGGTCGCGGTGACCTCGGCGATCTCGACCTCCGGCCACAGGCTGCGGTAGTCGGGGTCCACGGGCTGGCCCGCGCCGGCGACCAGCCGGGCGGCCTCGGTGAGCGGGTCACCGCTCACGCGGTGGAACTCGCGCACCAGGCGGGGGCCGGCGGGGGAGTCGGTCACGAAGTAGATCGGCACCGCGGTGCCGTCGTCGGTGGTCTCGTCGCCGCCGGGCGACTCGTCCGCGGACGGTGAGTCGGACGGTGCCTGGCTCGGGTCGGCACCCTTCGACACGTCGGAACGGGGATCGGTGTCGGTGCTGCACGCGACCGCACCGAGCAGCAGGGTGACCGCGACGGCGGCGGCACCGGCGCGGCGGCGTACGGATGTCCTCATGGTGTCCACGCTAGTGGGACGCGCGGAACCCGCAGTTGGTTACACGCCGGGGCCCTTGGTTCTAGGCTGCGCGCATGAGCGTGCCTCAAGAGGACTGCCTGTTCTGCCGGATCGTCGCCGGCGAGGTGCCGGCCGACGTCGTGCACCGCTCCGAACGCTCCCTGGCGTTCCGCGACATCGACCCCAAGGCGCCCACCCACGTCCTGGTGGTGCCGCTGGTCCACCACTGCAACGCGGCCGACCTGGCCGACAACGACCCGGCCACGCTGGCCGACATGTTCGTCGTGGCCGACATCGTGGCCGACCAGGAGCAGATCATCGGCTACCGCACCGTCTTCAACACCGGCGCCGAGGCCGGGCAGACGGTGTTCCACGCCCACCTGCACCTGCTGGGCGGCCGCTCCCTGACCTGGCCCCCCGGCTGATCGAGAAGGATCCTCGTGCTCTCCACCGTGTTCCGCCCACGCCGACTCACCGCCCTGCTCCTCGCGGCACTCATGGGGCTCAGCGCCTGCAGCGCCGGTGCTTCGCGTGACGACACCTCACGTGCGTCCGGGACGTCGCAGTCACCGGCAGCCGATGCCCCCGCGTCGGCGGACCCGGCGACCGACGACCACGCGGCGGATGGCGGGACGGACGGCCACGCCACCGGCGGCCACCAGGCCCCGCTCGTCAAGGCCAAGCGGCTGCGGCCGGGGGAGACCCGCAGGACCATCGAGATGGCGAGCAGCTACACGCCGTCGGCGCCCTACGGCACCGGCACCGACGACTACCGGTGCTTCCTGCTCGACCCGGGCCTGGAGCAGGACGCCTGGCTCACCGGCACCCACGTCGTCCCCGGCAACCCCGACGTGGTGCACCACGTCATCCTGTTCCAGGTGGCGCCCGAGGACGTCCGTAAGGCGCGGCGCAAGGACGCCGGCGACGAGGGGGAGGGCTGGACCTGCTTCGGCGGGACCGGCCTGCAGGAGTTCCAGAACGTCAACCACGCCGACTGGATCGGGGCCTGGGCCCCGGGTGGCGACGAGTCGGTCATCAAGCCCGGCTTCGGCGTCCGGCTCGCCAAGGGCAGCCGGATCGTGATGCAGGTGCACTACAACCTCCTGGCCGGTGCTGCTGAGGACGTCTCTGCGGCCCAGCTGCGGCTCGCCCCGGCGAGCGCGACTACCAGTCGTTGTCGACCATGCTGCTGCCCGCGCCGGTCGAGCTGCCGTGCCGCGACGAGCACGCCGAGGGGTCGATGTGCTCGCGACCCGCTGCGCTGGCCGACGTCAGGGAGCGCTTCGGCGAGGAGGGGCGCACCGCCGACCTGCTGCACTTCCTGTGCGGCACGACTCCGACCCCGGGTGAGTA
>JAJPEO010000293.1 GCA_021166815.1 Nocardioides sp. | reverse complement strand
CCCCGGCCTGTCCAGCCACCCCGGTCACGAGGTGGCCGCGCGGCAGATGAAGCGCTTCGGCGGGATGGTCTCCTTCCGCGTCGCCGGCGGCGAGCAGCAGGCCCTCGACGCCTGCGCCCGCGCCCAGGTCTTCACCCTCGGTGAGTCGCTCGGTGGCGTGGAGTCGCTCATCGAGCACCCGGGCCGGATGACGCACGCCAGCGTGGCGGGCACCGACCTGGAGGTCCCGGCCGACCTCGTCCGTCTCTCCGTCGGCATCGAGACCGTCGAGGACCTCGTCGCCGACCTCGACCGTGCCCTCGGCTGACCCGGCCCTCGACGACGTCGCCCTGTGCGTCGACTTCGGGTCGACGTTCACCAAGGCCGCCCTCGTCGAGCTCGGGTCCGGGCGCCTGGTCGCGACCGCCAGCCACCCCACCACGATCCCGGTCGACGGCGTCGGTGACGTCCTCGACGGCTTCGACGCCTGCCGCGCCGACCTCGTGGCCCGGGACCCGCGTGCCCAGGATGCCCCGGTGCTGGCCTGCTCCAGCGCGGGCGGCGGCCTGCGGGTCGCCGTCGTCGGCAACGAGGAGCTCGTGACGGCCGAGGCCGGTCGGCGCGTGGCGCTGTCCAGCGGCGGCAAGGTCGTGCTCGTGCTGTGGGGCACGCTCGACGACGGCAAGCTCGCCGAGCTGCGGGCCGCCGAGCCCGACGTCGTGCTGCTGGTCGGCGGCACCGACGGCGGCAACTCCGAGGTCCTCGAGTCCGATGCGGCGTTCCTGGCCGACCGCGGCTGGACGGGCCCGGTCGTCGTCGCCGGCAACGCCGACTCCCGCGAGGTGGTGGCCGCACGGCTCGAGCGCGCCGGCACGCCGTACGTCGTCGCCGACAACGTGGTGCCCCGGATCGGCGTGCTGGCGCCCGAGGGGGCGCGGCGGGCGATCCGCGAGATCTTCCTGTCGCACGTCATCGGCGGCAAGCACCTCAGCGAGCGCGTCGACCCGGTGACCGGCCTGACGTTCACCGAGATGGTCCGCGGGGCCACCCCCGACGTCGTGCTCACCGGTGTGGAGCTGCTGTCGCGGGGGCTCGACGAGGAGCACCCGGGCGCCGGCGACGTGGTCGTCGTCGACGTGGGGGGTGCGACCACCGACGTGCACAGCGTCGTCGAGGTCGACCCGGAGACGGTGTCGGAGGCGGGCGGCCTGTCCCGCGAGGTCGTCGCGACGACGCCGGTCACCCGCACCGTCGAGGGCGACCTCGGCATGCGCTGGTCGGCGCTGCACACCGTCGAGGCGGGGGAGCGCGACGACCTCCTGCCGGCAGCCACCCTGCGCCGCGAGCACGTCGACTTCGTCCCCACGACGCCCGCCGAGCAGCAGGAGGACCTCGAGATCGCCGCGACCGCCGTGCGGATCGCCCTCCAGCGCCACGCCGGCCGCAGCCGCGTGGTGTTCAGCCCCGAGGGCCGCGTCGTCGAACGCACCGGCACGGACCTGCGCGAGGTCGACCTGCTGGTGGGCTCGGGCGGCGTCCTGCGCCACGGCGGTCCCGACGCGGCTCGCCGGGTCCTGGTCCCGGCGACGGGGGAGGACCTCCCCGGCGGCTGGCAGCTGCCCCGAGACCCGCGCGTGGTCGTCGACCGTGACTACGTCCTCGCCGCAGCCGGGCTGCTCGCGGAGGACCACCCCCTCGCGGCCCACCTGCTCGTGACGTGCCTCACCACGCAGTAGCGTGGCTCCGGTGAGGGAGGAAGAGCGCGAGCCGCACCGCGCCGCGGCCGGGGCCGGCGGCCCCGATGAGGGGGACGAGGGCGCGCGCTGGCGCCTCTTCGGCTCGCGCAGCGAGGAGGACGAGGGCCTCACCGAGCGGATCGCCCAGCAGTTGGCCCACCAGTGGGCCGTGGCTCGCGCCGAGCGGCGGGCCGCGCCGCCGGAGATCGTGGGTGGGCCGTCCAACTTCTCCCGCGCCCAGGTGCCGTGGGCGCTCGACCTCGCCGCCGCCTGGTCGTGGCGCCTCATCGTCATCGTCGTGGCGGCTCTGGGCCTGCTGTGGACGCTGCGCTTCTTCGCGATCGTCACCGTGCCCCTGGCGATCGCCCTGCTCCTCGCCGCCCTGGTGCAGCCGCTGGTCCACGCGCTGCGCCGGGCCCGGCTGCCGCAGGGCCTCAGCGCCCTCGTGGTGATGCTCCTCGGCCTGGCCCTGGTCAGCCTGCTGCTCACCTTCGTCGGCCAGCAGGTCGCCCAGGGCGCCAGCGACCTGGCCGACTCGGTCGTGGAAGGACTGCAGCGCGTCGGCGACTGGCTGCGCAGCGGTCCGCTCGGCATCAGCGAGTCGCAGGTCGACAAGGCGATCGAGGAGGTCCAGAAGCGCATCAGCGACAACGCCGACAGCGGCACGGTGCTCGCCCGCGTCACCGAGGTGGGCACGGCGCTCGGCAACGGCCTCGCCGGCTTCTTCATCGTCCTGTTCGCCACCTACTTCTTCCTCGCCGACGGGGCTCGAATCTGGGCGTGGATCGTGCGCCTGGCCCCGCGCGCCGGCCGTGAGCGCGTCGACAGCTCGGGCCGCGTCGCCTGGGTCTCGCTCACCCAGTTCGTCCGGGCCACCGTCGTGATCGCCTTCGCCGACGCCCTCGGCGTCATGCTCGTGGCCTGGCTGCTCGGCGTGCCGTTCGTGACGGCGATCGGCGTCCTGGTCTTCCTCGGCGCCTTCGTCCCGGTCATCGGGGCGACCGTCGCCGGCAGCGTGGCGGTGCTCGTGGCCCTGGTCGACCAGGGACCGGTCACCGCCCTGCTGATGTTCGGCGGCGTCATCCTGGTCCAGCAGATCGAGGGACACGGCCTGCAGCCGTTCCTGATGGGCCGCTTCGTGTCCCTGCACCCGCTCGGGGTGATCGTGGCCCTCGCCGCCGGCGTCATCGTGGCCGGCATCGCCGGGGCGCTCATCGCCGTGCCGGCCGCAGCCGCCCTCAACGCGGTCGCCGAGCACCTCGCCCGCTACACCCCCGTCGGCCACGACGAGCCCGAGGCGGCGCTGGCTGCCGAGGGCCCGCTGCCCGACACCTCACCCGACGCCGTCGCCGACCGCCACGACGCCCGAGCCCCGGAGGACCCCAGTGGAGAGTGACCCGCGCGTGAGCCTGTCCGACATCCAGACGGCTCGCGAGGTCATCGAGGACCTGGCCGTA
>JAJPEO010000289.1 GCA_021166815.1 Nocardioides sp. | reverse complement strand
CTCCGACGAGCCCCGCCACCACGACGGTGGCGGGGTTCGTCGCGTCAGGCGCCGGCGCGTCTACTCTGACCCCATGACGTCTTCGGGGGAGCCTCGCTGGCTCGATGCCGACCAGCAGAACTCCTGGCGCGCCCTCATGATGGGCATGACGCTGCTCCTGGACCGCCTGGACGAGGACCTCCGGCGTGAGTTCAGCATCTCGCTGGGCGAGTACGAGATCCTGGTGCGGCTCTCCGAGCGCCCCGACCGTCGCATGCGCATGGCCCAGCTCGCCGATGCGATGGCCCACAGCCGCAGCCGCGTGACGCACACCATCTCCCGGATGGAGAAGGCCGGCTACGTCGAGCGCACCACCACTCCCGAGGACGGCCGCGGCGTGATCGCGCAGATGACCGACCTGGGCTACTCGCTCCTGGTCAACGCGGCGCCGTGCCACGTGGACTCCGTACGCCGCAACCTCGTCGACCTCGTCTCCGACGAGGACTTCGCCGCACTGGGCAGGGTCTTCAACACCGTCTCGGACCACCTGGTGACCAGGCACCCGGAGATCGAGCTGCGGTGACACCCATGGCAGGAGCCGCCCGTGCGTGAGGTGATCGCCCGGTCCCGTGAGGCGTTCTGGTCGGTCCCTGCCCTGATCGTGGTGCTCAGCATCCTGGTCGCCCAGGCCGCGTTGGCGATCGACCACTGGGCCGACGGCTCCGTGGGGGTCGTGCCCGACGCACTGCTCCTCGGAGTCGACGGCTCGCGGGCGATGCTCGGCGCGGTGGGCGGTGCGGTCCTGGCCGTTGCCGGCACGACGTTCTCCATCACCATCTCCGTGATCGCCACGGCGAGCTCGACCTACGGTCCGAGGCTGGTCCGCAACTTCATGACCGACCGCCGCAACCAGACGGTCCTCGGCCTCTTCGTGGGCACCTTCGTCTACTGCATGATCGTGCTGCGCTCGATCACCAGCCAGGACGAGAACGTGGGGACCGAGGCATTCGTCCCGTTCTTCAGCGTCTACGGCTCGTTGGTGCTGGCCCTGGTCAACGTCGCGGCCCTGGTCTACTTCCTCCACCACATCTCCGAGTCGATCCAGGTCGGATACCTCGTCGCGCGCGTGCGCCGCGAGTGCGAGCAGGTCGTCGACCGTTACTACAGCCCTCGCGAGGAAGCCGGCCCCGGCGGGCGCTGCACCGTCGTCGACGACGACCTCCCAGGACCCACGGCGCTCGTGCTGGCACGCGAGGCAGGCGCCGTCACCCTGCTCGACGAGACCGCGCTCACTGCCCTGGCCGCCCGGCACGATGTCGTGGTCAGGATGCTGGTCGGCCCGGGAGCCGACCTTCTCCCGGGCGAACCGGTCGCCGAGATCCGGGGGGAGGCAGGGGCAGCGTCGTTGTCGGAGGAGGTGCTCGACCACGTGAGCCTCGGCGGAGCACGCACGCCGACCCAGGACGTGCTGTTCTCCCTCCAGCAGCTCACCGAGATCGCGGTGCGTGCGCTGTCTCCTGGGACCAACGACCCCTACACGGCACGCAACGCGCTGGCGGAGATCGCCCGCCCTCTCCAGGTCGTGACCGCGCACCCGGCGCCGATGACCGGGAGGTGCGACGACAACGGCCACCTGCGCTTGGTGCTGTGGATCCCTGACGGCGAGTCGGTCGTCGACGACGTCTTCGACGACCTGCGCGCCCACTCCGCCCGCGAGCCGCACGTCGTCCGGGCCGTGGTCGACCTCGCCGCGAGGCTGCACCGGACGGCACCCCCCGAGCTCGGCCGGAGGCTGCGCACCCACGCCGACCTGCTGGTGGAGGCATGGGCCCGTGACACCCAGGAGTTCGACCGGCAGCGCATGCGCCACCACCTGGCCGAAGCGTTCGCCAGGAACGAGGAGGCGCAAGACCTCAGTCGCGCGTGAGCCGGCGGTGGGTGACCCGGTGCGGGCGCGCCGCCTCCACGCCGAGGCGCTCGACCTTGTTCTCCTCGTAGGCAGCGAAGTTGCCCTCGAACCAGAACCACTTGGCCTCGTCCTCGTCGTCGCCCTCCCACGCCAGGATGTGGGTGGCGACCCGGTCGAGGAACCACCGGTCGTGAGAGGTGACCACGGCGCAGCCGGGGAACTCCAGCAGCGCGTCCTCGAGTGAGGACAGGGTCTCGACGTCGAGGTCGTTGGTGGGCTCGTCGAGCAGCAGCAGGTTGCCGCCCATCTTGAGCGTCAGCGCGAGGTTGAGACGGTTGCGCTCACCACCCGACAGCACCCCGGCCTTCTTCTGCTGGTCGGGGCCCTTGAAGCCGAACGAGGCGACGTAGGCCCGGCTGTTCATCTCGAAGTTGGCGACCTTGATGTGGTCCAGGCCGTCGGAGACGACCTCCCAGACGTTCTTGTTGGCGTCGATGCCGCCACGGCTCTGGTCGACGTAGGAGATCTTCACCGTCTGTCCCACGGTGAGGGAACCGGAGTCGGGCTCCTCGCTGCCGGTGATCATCCGGAACAGCGTGGTCTTGCCGACGCCGTTGGGGCCGATCACACCGACGATGCCGGCGCGCGGCAGGCTGAAGGAGAGGTCGTGCATCAGCGTGCGACCCTCGAAGCCCTTGGTGAGGTCCTTGGCCTCCAGCACGATGTCACCCAGGCGCGGTCCCGCCGGGATGTTGATCTCGGAGGTGTCGATCTTGCGCATCCGGTCGGCCTCGGCCGCCATCTCCTCGTAGCGCGAGAGACGGGCCTTGCTCTTGGCCTGACGGGCCTTGGGGTTGGAGCGGACCCACTCCAGCTCCTTCTCGAGCATCTTGGCGCGCTTGGCGTCCTTCTGCCCCTCGATCTTGAGGCGGTCCTTCTTGGTCTCCAGGTAGGTGGAGTAGTTGCCCTCGTAGGGGTGGGCCTTGCCACGGTCGAGCTCGAGGATCCACTGCGCCACGTTGTCGAGGAAGTAGCGGTCGTGGGTGACGGCCAGGACGGCGCCGGGGTAGGACGCCAGGTGGCCCTCGAGCCACTGCACCGACTCGGCGTCGAGGTGGTTGGTGGGCTCGTCGAGCAGGAGCAGGTCGGGCTGCTGCAGCAGCAGCTTGCACAGCGCGACGCGGCGGCGCTCACCACCGGAGAGGTTGTCGACCAGCACGTCCGGGGGCGGGCATCGCAGGGCGTCCATCGCCTGGTCGAGACGGCTGTCGAGGTCCCACGCGCTCGCGTGGTCGAGGTCGGTCTGCAGGTCGCCCATCTCGGCCAGCAGGGTGTCGAAGTCGGCGTCGGGATCGGCCATCTGCTCCGAGATCTCGTTGTAGCGGTCGAGCTTGCCCTTGATCTCGGCCACGGCCTCCTCGACGTTCTCCAGCACCGTCTTGCCCTCGCTCAGCGGCGGCTCCTGCTGGAGCATCCCGACGGTGGCGTCCGGGTCGAGAATCGCGTCGCCGTTGTTGGCGTGGTCGAGGCCAGCCATGATCTTGAGGAGGGAGGACTTGCCCGTGCCGTTGGGGCCGACGACACCGATCTTGGCGCCGTGGAGGAACGACAGGGTGACGTTGTCGAGGACGACCTTGTCACCGTGGGCCTTGCGCACGTTGCGCAGCGTGAAGACGTACTCAGCCATGCGGGGGAGCCTACGCTGCGTCCGACGTGGCCTCGCCCTCGGGCTCGCTGCGCGTCCACGCCGACGTGCCGTAGCTCAGGTCGTGGCCGACGGCCCTCGCCAGGACGGTGTGACTGGTGACACTGACGCCGTCCTCGCGGGTCCACACGTCGGCGGTGAAGATGCCGTGCACCACCACCGGCTCCCCCGAGCGCACGGTCTCGGCGACGTTGCGGGCCAGCCGGTTCCAGGCCGTGACGGTGAACCACGTGGTCGGCCCGTTGACCCACTCACCCTGTCGCATCGTGCGGGGCGTGGAGGCCAGCCGGAAGGTCGCCACGTGGCGTCCCCCGGAGACCTCACGCAGGGTGACCGCCCCACCGACCCAGCCCATGACCGTGACCTGTGCCTCGTTGAACATCGCCCGCTCCTCCCCCGGCGGACCGTCCCCCGGCACGACAACGGTGACGCGATCGCCCGCGGGGGGACAGCACGGCGCGGCAGCCCTGTGGACGACGTCGCGTGCGAGCCTGCTGTGGACGGATGCCGGCCGACGGGTCGCGATCAGCGCAGGGCGGTGGCGAGGCTGTGGCGAAGCTGCGTGTAGGCGGCGAGCTCGGCCTGGATGGGCTCGACGACGAGCTCGGAGGTGACCTCGGAGATCGCCGACCGCAGCCGCTTGTCGGCGGCGCGAGCCCGTTTGCGCGCCGTCATCGACACCAGCACCCGGCACACCAGTGCGAGCAGCACGCCGAGCCCGACGCCGCCCAGGAGCAGCAGCGTCGGCAGTGGCCAGGCACCCACCTGCGGGGTGGGCGGCTCGGGCACCCGGGCGTACGAGCCCAGCGCCAGCAGGGCCAGCCAGCCGGCACCCACCACAGCGGTGATGATGAGCACCCACTGCAGGACCCGCACCAGTCCGGCCCAGATCGGGAGCCGCTCGACACCCAGGTCGGTGTCACCGATGGCGCGATCGAGCCGGTCGTTGAGGTCGGCCAGTCGCGAGACCGAGGCGCTCCGGATCGCCGCGGCCCACGCGGGCGAGAGCGGCTCGCCCACCTGGTCGGCCAGGGCCCGGACCTCGGTGTCGACGCGCGCCTGCTGCACGCCGGTGGCGGTGGGGATCGAGGTGCGCGACGTGCCGGTGAGCTGCTTGCCGACGGAGCCGAGGTCGAGGTGGAGCCGCTTGAGCGGGTCGGGCTTGAGCCGCGAGAACCACGCCGTGACCGGCCATCCGGTCGCCCGGTTGGCGCGCATGCGCGTGGAGTCCTCGACGGCCTTCACCACGGTCGGCACCCCGGCAGCCTCGGCCACGGCGTCGTCCAGCGCGGCCACGCGCTCCTTGGACAGCGAGGGGGCCGTGCCGGTGCCCGCGGCAGCGGCCAGGCGCTCCGCGGCGGTGCGCACGTCGGCCTCCAGGCGCGAGCGCGTCATCTTCTTGGCAGCGACCCGCTGGGCGATCTGCGACCGCAGCTCCGCGATGCCCCACCCGTGGCGGGCGCTGACGGGCAGCACAGGCACGTTGGGCAGGCCGTCGGCGACCAGCAGGCGACGTACGTCGTCGACCATCGGCTGGCGCCGGTCCTCGGGCACGCTGTCGATGTGGTTGAGGACGACGAGCATGACGTCCTGGTGACCGGCCAGCGGCCGCAGGAGGCGGTCGTGGATGGCGGCGTCGGCGTACTTCTGCGGGTCGAGCACCCAGACGAACATGTCGGCGAGCTGGACCAGCCGCTCGACCTCGAGGTGGTGGGAGACCTCGGTGGAGTCGTGGTCGGGGAGGTCGAGCAGGACGACCCCGCGCAGCTCCTCGTCCTCGTCGGCGCGCGAGAGCATCGAGTCACGGGTGACCTGGTGACGCGGCGGGATGCCGAGCCACTCCAGCAGCTCCTCGGCGCCCTCCTTGCCCCAGACGCAGGCCGTGGCCCACGAGGTCGTCGGTCGCCGGACCCCGACGGCGGAGAGCTCGAGCTCGGTCAGGGCGTTGAACGTGGAGGACTTGCCCGAGCCGGTCGCGCCGGCAAGCGCCACTACGGTGTGGTTGGCCGAGAGCTTGAGCCGGCTCGCGGCACGCTCGACGACCGCGGCGGCATCGTCGACGATGTCGTCGTCGACGCGCCCACGAGCTGCCTGGACCGCGGTCTCGAGCGCCTCGACCCGCGTCCCGATGTCAGAGCTCCGGGTGACCAGCTTCTTGGCCCCTTCGAGCAACGACGT
>JAJPEO010000225.1 GCA_021166815.1 Nocardioides sp. | reverse complement strand
ACAGGACGCGCTCATCGAGGCCATGGGTGCGACGGACGACGATGCCGGGCGGCGACGTGACACGGCGGCTGCGGTCGATGGCGACCTCGATGGGCCGCTGGTCGACCGACGGTCGCCCCGGCCCGTCGGCCGCGCGCAGGGCGGACTCCCCGGCCAGCGCGGCCGGCCAGGCACAGCTCACGGCACCCCAGGCACGCTGCAGCCACGTCGGGTCGCCGGTGTGGTCGACGTAGACGCGAGGGAACAGCAGGGTCAGCTCGCGCCGGCGGACCAGGCGGCGGAGGTCGTGGTGCTGGAGGCCGAGGCGGAGCGCCTGGTCCTGCGAGACGACGCCCGCTTGGCTGATGAGGGTGCTGCGCAGCCGATCCACCCAGCCAGCCTTGCGGGATCCGGGCGCGATCGCGAGGGGCGGGGAACGGCCTGTGGAGAGACTGCGTGGAGCCGCGTGGTCACCAGGTGGCCACCAGGCTCCACGATCGTGAGCGCGTGATCCTCAGGCGGGCGGCTCGACCGAGCCGTCCTCGGCCTCCTGCCCGGCCTCGGGGTCGGTCTCCTGGCCGGTCTCGGCGTCGTCGGCCTCGCCCTCGGGCTCCTGCTGCTTGTCGTCGGGCTCGATGACGACGTCCGGCACGTCGACGTCGGCGGGGTTCGCGTCAGGGTGCAGGTCTCGGCTGAGACCTTCGTCGGCAGGGTCTTCCTCGATCGCGTCGACGCCGCCGGGGACCAGCTGGGGTTCGACCGCGGTGGGCTCGGGCATGGGGCTGAGCTCGCTGTCCATGCCACGATCGTGCCCCCCGGGTGGTTGCGGACGCTACCCCCATCCGTGGGTGAGGTAGCGCTGCCCGCTGAACAGGTGGCGCAGGGCGTGCGCCTCGTGCGGCACCATCGGCTCGGGCAGGTCGTCGAGTCGGCACCAGCGCAGGTCCGAGCACTTGTGGCTCTCCATGATGCGCGGCTCGCCGCTCCACGAGCGGGCAGTGAAGAAGAAGTCGGCCCGCTCGTCGATCGCGTCGGCGTGCTGCGTGCGCTGCATCGTGAACGCGAACTCCAGGTCGACGTCGGTGATGCCGAGCTCCTCCAGCGCCTCGCGGCGGGCGGCGTCGTACGCGGTCTCCCCGCGCTCGAGGTGACCAGCTGCGGCCGCGGCCCAGTGGCCAGGCATGTACGGGACAGGGCCGCGCTGCTGCAGGAGCACCTCGCTGCCGGCGTCGGACTCGCGCAGCAGGTAGACGTACGAGGCGGGGACGAGGACGAAACGGTCGATCGGGTTCACGGCGTGACGCGGTCCGTGGCCAGGTCGGGGACGCTCATGGTTTCTCCTTGTCTCGGGTGGCTCGGCGACACTAGTCGACATGCCTGCCCCCATCGTCGCCCTCGTCGGGGCCACCGCGTCGGGCAAGACCGCGCTCAGCCTCGACCTCGCCGAGCGGCTTGACGGCGAGGTCGTCAACACCGACGCCATGCAGGTCTACCGCGGCATGGACATCGGCACCGCCAAGCTGCCTGTCGCGGAGCGCCGCGGGATCGCCCACCACCTGCTCGACTTCGCCGACGTGAGCGACCCGGCGGTCAGCGTCGCGGACTTCCAGGCCCGCGCCCGCGCCGCCATCGCCGAGATCCGGGGGAGGGGGCGTACGCCCGTGCTCGTGGGCGGCTCGGCGCTCTACACCCGCGCGATCCTCGACCGCTTCGAGTTCCCCGGCACCGACGAGGGGCTGAGGCGCCGGCTCGAGGACGAGCTGGCCGAGGTGGGCCCGGCGGTGCTGCACGAGCGCCTGGCCGGGCAGGACCCCGAGGCGGCCGCCCGGATCCTGCCCGACAACGGTCGCCGCATCGTGCGCGCGCTCGAGGTCATCGAGCTGACCGGCCGCCCGTTCACCGCCAGCCTGCCGCGGCTGGAGTACGCCGACCCCGACACGGTCCAGGTCGGGGTCGACATCGACCGCGAGACCCTCGACGCCCGGATCGCGCAGCGGGTCGACGCCATGTTCGACGGCGGGCTGCTGGAGGAGGTGGCCGCGCTGCTGCGCCACGGCCTCGCGCAGAGCCGTACGGCCGCGGCGGCGATCGGCTACCGCGAGGCGATCGACGTCCTGGAGGGGCGCCTGTCCGAGGCCGACGCCCGGGAGCGGACCGCAGCCCGCACGCGGCGCTTCGCGCGCCGGCAGGACTCCTGGTTCCGCAAGGACCCCCGGATCACGTGGGTGGCGTACGACGACCCCGGCCGGGTCGAGGCCGCCCTGGCGGTGGCGCGCGGGTGAGCCACGGGCGCAGACTCGGGAGATGGCGACCATCTACTACACCGGCTGCTCGCTCGACGGGTTCATCGCGACGCCCGACCACTCGCTGGACTGGCTGACCTCGCGCGACATCGACATGGCGGGTCCGATGGCCTATCCGGGCTTCCGGGAGCGCATCGGCGCCTGCGTGATGGGAGCGACGACCTGGCAGTGGATCCTCGACCACGACGACGACCCGTGGGGGCCGCTCCCGACGTGGGTGATGACGCACCGCACCTTCCCCGACGCCCCGTCGAGCGTGCGGTTCAGCAGCGACGACGTGGGCGCGGTCCATGCCGCGATGGCGGAGGTGGCCGGTGAGAAGGACCTGTGGCTGGTGGGTGGGGGCGAGCTGGTGGGGCAGTTCCACGACGCCGGCCTGCTCGACGAGGTCTGGATCCAGTACGCCCCCGTCACGCTCGGCGCCGGGCGGCCGGTCCTGCCGCGGAACGTCGAGATGCGCCTGGAGGAGGTCGCGCGCAACCGCGACTTCGCGTGCGTGCGGCACACCGTCGTGCGGTGAGTGGGAGACTGGACGGGTGACCTACCGCTTCCTCAAGGGCCACGGCACCGAGAACGACTTCGTGGTGCTGCCCGACGCCGACGGCACCATCCACGGTGACCTCTCCGACGAGCGGGTGCGCGCACTGTGCGACCGGCGCGCCGGCATCGGCGGCGACGGGGTGCTGCGCGCGGTGCGCGGGGACGGCGGCCGGTGGTTCATGGACTACCGCAACTCCGACGGCTCGGTCGGGGAGATGTGCGGCAACGGCGTACGCGTCTTCGCGCGCTTCCTCGCTGACCACGAGGGCGAGTCGTTCCCCATGGACATCGACACCCGTGCCGGCACCCGCCGGGTGGAGGCCGACGGCGACCTGCTGACCGTCGACATGGGCGCTCCCGCAGTCCTCGGTGAGACCGAGGTGTCGGTGGACGAGCACACCTGGCCGGCCCTGCACGTCGACATGGGCAACCCGCACGCCGTGGCGATGGTCGACGACCTCGCCGACGCCGGCACGCTGCTGGAGGCACCGGCGCACGACGAGTCCCGCTACCCCGCGGGGGTCAACGTCGAGTTCGTCGTCGAGAGGGGTCCGCGCCACGTCGCCATGCGAGTGCACGAGCGCGGCAGCGGCGAGACCCGCTCGTGCGGCACCGGCGCGTGCGCGGTCGCGGTGGCCCGGGCGCTGGCCGACGAGGCTCCCCGGGGCTCGGCGTACCAGGTGGACGTGCCGGGCGGCACCCTCTCGAACACGTGGACCGACGACGACCGCGTCCTGATGACCGGCCCGGCCGTGCTGGTCGCGCAGGGGGAGACCGACCTCTGACGTCCGACGCCGCTCGGTAGCATCCGCGGCATGGACATCACTGGATCCTCCGCCATCGTCACCGGCGGCGCCAGCGGCATCGGCGCCGCCGTCGCCCGCGCCCTCGCAGCCAAGGGCGCCACCGTCGTCATCGCCGACCTCAACGCCGAGAAGGGCGAGGCCCTCGCCGCGGAGATCGGCGGCGTCTTCGCCCAGGTCGACGTGACCGACACCGACCAGATCACCGCTGCCGTCGAGGCGGCGGCGCAGATCGCTCCCCTGCGGGCGTGCGTCAACTCCGCCGGCATCGGCTGGGCCCAGCGCACCATCGGACGCGACGGCCAGGTCGAGTCCGCCCACTCGATGGAGGCCTTCCGCAAGGTCGTCGAGATCAACCTGATCGGCACCTTCGACATGACCCGGCAGGCGGCCTCGGTGATGAGCCGCAACGACGCCGACGTCGACGGCCAGCGCGGTGCGATCGTCAACATGGCCTCGGTGGCCGCGTTCGACGGGCAGATCGGCCAGGCGTCGTACTCCGCGTCCAAGGGCGGCGTGGTCGGCATGACCCTGCCCATCGCGCGCGACCTCGCCGCGGCGGGCATCCGCATCAACACCGTCGCCCCGGGCCTGATCGACACCCCGATCTACGACGGCTTCCCCAACCCCGACGAGTTCAAGGCCAACCTGGGCCAGAACGTGCTGTTCCCCAAGCGCCTCGGCACCGCCGACGAGCTGGCGAGCATGGTCGTCGAGCTGGTCACCAACTCCTACATGAACGCCGAGGTCGTCCGCGTCGACGGCGGCATCCGGATGCCACCCAAGTGACCGACCGGTCCTGAGCCCGCGACCCCACGCAGCTGCTGCGTGGGGTCGTGGGCGTCTCGGGGCGTCGCGTCCCACCCCTAAAGCGTTCGCACCCCGGCGCCGACGCGCCTAGGCTGGACGGCATATGACGAACGCACCCGAACACTCCGAGTTCTCCCTGCGCGACGCCCTGGACGCGACCCGCGCCTGGGACGACGCCGACGCGATCGAGCTCGACGATGACTCCGCCTGGGGTGAGGGCGAGTCCGGCTACGCCGACGCGGACACCTCCTACGACGAGGAGGACCCCGAGGAGCTGACCACCGGCGCTCAGGACCTCGCCGAGCGCCACGCCCTGCGACGTGTCGCAGGCCTGCGCACCGAGATCGAGGACATCACCGAGGTCGAGTACCGCCAGCTGCGCCTGGAGCGGGTCGTCCTCGTGGGGGTGTGGACCGAGGGCAGCGTCGAGGACGCCGAGAACTCGATGGCCGAGCTCGCGCTGCTCGCCGAGACCGCCGGCTCCGAGGTCCTCGAGGCCGTGTTCCAGCGCCGCCAGAAGCCCGACCCGGCGACCTACATCGGGCGCGGCAAGGTCGACGCGATCCGCGAGATCGTGCAGGCCACCGGCGCCGACACCGTCATCTGCGACGGCGAGCTCGCTCCCAGCCAGCTGCGCAACCTCGAGGACCGCATCAAGGTCAAGGTCGTCGACCGGACCGCGCTAATCCTCGACATCTTCGCGCAGCACGCGAAGAGCAAGGAGGGCCAGGCCCAGGTCGAGCTCGCGCAGCTGCAGTACATGAAGCAGCGCCTGCGCGGCTGGGGTGGCAGCCTCTCGCGCCAGGCCGGTGGCCGGGCCGCCGGCGGTGAGGGCATCGGTGGCCGTGGTCCCGGTGAGACCAAGATCGAGACCGACCGGCGCCGCATCAACACCAAGATCGCCAAGCTGCGCCGCGAGCTCAAGGAGATGGTCGGGACCCGCGAGACCAAGCGCCAGAACCGCCGCCGCAACCACATCCCCAGCGTCGCGATCGCCGGCTACACCAACGCCGGCAAGTCCTCCCTCCTCAACCGGCTCACCGACGCCGGCGTGCTGGTCGAGGACGCCCTGTTCGCCACGCTCGACCCGACGACGCGGCGCACCACCACCTCCGACGGCCGCGTCTACACCGTCTCGGACACGGTCGGCTTCGTACGCCACCTCCCCCACCAGCTGGTCGAGGCGTTCCGGTCGACGCTGGAGGAGGTCGCCGACTCCGACCTGCTCCTGCACGTGGTCGACGGCTCGCACCCCGACCCCGAGGGGCAGATCGCGGCGGTCCGCGAGGTGCTCGCCGACATCCACGCCGACAAGATCCCCGAGATCATCGTCATCAACAAGGCCGACGCCGCCGACCCGCTGGTCATCGACCGCCTGCGCCGCCGCGAGCCCCACAGCGTGGTCGTCTCGGCGAGGACCGGGCAGGGCATCGCCGAGGTGCTCGACATGGTCGAGGCCGAGCTGCCGCGGCCGCAGGTGGAGTTCGACGTGCTGCTGCCCTACGGGCGCGGCGACCTGGTCAACCGGATCCACCAGGAGGCCGAGATCGGGTCGATGGAGCACACCGGCGACGGCACCGTCATCACCGGACGGGCCAACCCCGACCTGGCCAGCGAGCTGGAGTCGTACGCCCGCTGATCCCACCCCCGCGGTGAGCACGACGTGTCCCGGTTTCTCGTCGTTTGGGGACGTGGTGGAAGATGTCGCGCATGTCACGTGGCCTCATCGTCAGGTTCCTCCTCGTGCTCGGCCTCCTCGGCGGGTGCTTCTACCTGACCCTCACCAAGGAGCCCACCCTCGGTCTCGACCTCGAGGGTGGCGCGCAGTTCGTGTTCGAGGCGGAGGGCACCGACGACGTGCCGGCCAACGCCAGCAACGTCGACAAGACCCTCGAGGTGCTGCGCAAGCGCGTCGACGCGCTGGGCGTGGCCGAGTCCAACACCGTCCGCCAGGGCGAGAACCGCATCCTCGTCGAGCTGCCGGGCGTGACGAACGACGAGGAGGCCCAGGCCGCGGAGGACCGCATCGGCCAGACGGCCAAGCTGACCATCCACAAGGTGCTTGGCGCCCCGCAGGAGCCGGACGCGAAGCCGACTGCCAAGGACGGCCAGGTCCTCCCCGACGAGCAGGGCATCCCGGTCGAGATCGGCCCCGCGATCATCAGCGGTGAGGAGGTCACCGGCGCCGCGGCCGAGTCGCCGCAGGATCGCCCCGGCAGCTACGTCGTCAGCATCGACTTCAACGGCAAGGGTGGCGACACCTGGGCCACGGCCACGGGCGAGGCCGCCTGCCAGCCCGACGGGGACCCCAAGCGCCGCATGGCGATCGTGCTCGACGACAAGGTGATCAGCTCTCCGAGCGTGGAGACCACGGTGCCCTGCAACGTCGGCATCCGCGGCGGCTCGACCATGATCACCGGTGACTTCAGCTTGCAGGAGGCCACCGACCTGTCCGTGCTGATCGAGGGCGGCTCGCTGCCGCTGGAGCTCACGCTGGTCTCCAACCGCCTCGTCGGCCCGTCGCTGGGTGCGGCCGCGATCGACGCCTCGATCGAGGCCGGCGTCATCGGCATCATCCTCACCGGCCTCTTCATCATCATCGTCTACCGCCTGGTCGGCCTGATGGCGACGATCGCGCTGGCCTCGTACGCGCTGCTGGCCTATGCCTTCCTGCTCTTCCTCGGCGCCACGCTGACGTTGCCCGGCCTCGCCGGTTTCGTGCTTGCCATCGGCATGGCCATCGACGCCAACGTCCTGGTCTTCGAGCGGGCCCGGGAGGAGTACCAGGCCTATCCGTCGGCGGGCCTGCGCCGCGCGCTCGCGGTCGGCTTCAACAAGGCCTGGACCGCCATCATCGACTCCAACATGACCACGCTGCTCGCCGCGGGGCTGCTGTTCATCTTCGGCTCCGGCCCGATCAAGGGCTTCGGTGTCACGCTGTCCATCGGTGTCGTGGCGTCGATGATCTCGGCGTTGATCGTCGCGCGCGTGCTGAGCGACCTCGCGATCTCCAACAAGCCGATGAGCCGGCGCCCGGCGCTCTCCGGCATCGGCGACATCGGCAAGGTGCGCCGCCTCCTCGACGAGAAGAAGCCCGACGTCGTCAAGCGGAGCAAGCTGTGGCTCGGCATCGCCGGCGTCCTGACCGTCCTCGCCCTTGCCGGCATCTTCGGCAAGGGACTCAACCTGGGCGTGGAGTTCCAGGGTGGTCGCCAGCTCGACTACTCGGTGAGCAAGGACGTCGACGTCAACGAAGCACGTGCCGCGGTGACCGACGCCGGCTTCCCGACCGCGGTCGTGCAGACCGCCGAGACGGCCGACTTCACCGTCCGCGTCGGCGAGATCAGCGACGAGGAGGAGCTGAAGATCCGCGAGGAGCTCGCCAAGATCGGCGGCGACGTCACGAAGGAAGACGACCAGAAGATCGGGGCTTCTCTCGGCAAGGAGCTGCGCAACAACGCGCTCATCGCCTTCGGCCTGGCCTTCGCGGCCCAGATGCTCTACCTCGCCATCCGCTTCAAGTGGACCTTCGGCCTGTCGGCGATCATCGCGATGTTCCACGACGTGATCGTCGTGGTGGGCCTGTTCGCCTGGATGGGCAAGCCCATCGACGGCATCTTCCTGGCCGCGGCGATGACCATCGTCGGTCTGTCCGTCAACGACACCGTGGTCGTCTTCGACCGCGTCCGCGAACGCTGGTGGTCCTCCAAGCCCGGCGACACCTTCGCCGAGCAGGCCAACCTCGCCGCGGTCGAGACGATCCCTCGTACGGTCAACACCGGTCTCGGCTCGATGTTCATCCTCGCCGCGCTGGCGGTGCTCGGCGGCGACTCGCTGCGGGACTTCTCGATCGCCCTGCTGATCGGTCTCGTCGTCGGCACCTACTCCTCGATCTTCATCGCCACCCCGCTCCAGGTCTACCTGCACGAGACGTGGCCGATGAGCCGGGTCAAGAAGGAGAAGGCCGTCCGCGCGCCCGACGACTCCGGCGCGGTGGTCTGAGCCTCGCCTGGCTCCGGAGCGGTGAGCTGAGCCGCATCTGGCTCGAGAGCGGTGATTGAGCCACATTTCCTCGTACGTATCTGTGGCTCACTCACCGCTCTCGCGTTGCCCGGCGGCTGCGTGCCCGGGAGCGGTGAGCCAGCCACATACCAGAGGTGAGGAATGTGGCTCACTCACCGCTCAGGGCGACGGGGCAGACAGCCACCTGTGGATGGCGTACGACAGCCTGTCGGTGCCGGGTCATAGGGTGCTCTGGTGTCCGAGACCTCTGCCGCCACGCCCGTCGCCGAGGTGCTGGGTGCTGCCGTGGCCGCGCTGGGTGGCCAGCAGCGCGCCGGCCAGGTGCAGATGGCCGACGAGGTCGCCGCGGCGATGGCCGAGGGACGCCACCTGCTCGTGCAGGCCGGCACCGGCACGGGCAAGTCGCTGGGCTACCTCGTGCCGGCGATGCTCCACGACCAGCGCGTCGTCGTCGCCACCGCCACCCTCGCCCTGCAGCACCAGCTCGTCGAGCGTGACCTGCCCCGTCTGGTCGAGGCGATCAAGGACGTCAAGGGCGTCGACACGTCGTACGCCGTCCTCAAGGGTCGCTCCAACTACGCCTGCCTGCACCGCATCCGCGCGGGCGTCCCCGACGACCAGGGCCAGCTCGTCGAGGTGCCCGCGGGGTCGATGGCGGAGAAGGTCCTGGAGCTGCGAGCCTGGGCCGAGGAGGAGAGCGAGCAGGGCGGCAGCGGCGAGCGTGACAACGCCCCGCGCCACACCGACCGCGAGTGGCGCCAGGTCAGCGTCAACCACCGCGAGTGCCTCGGCGCCACGAAGTGCCCGTTCGCCGCTGAGTGCTTCGCCGAGCTGGCCAAGGAGAAGGCCCACCGCTCCCACCTGATCGTCACCAACCACTCCCTCCTCGCGATCGACGCGATCGAGGAGGTGCCGATGATCCCCGACTACGACACGGTCGTGATCGACGAGGCCCACGAGCTCACCGCACGGGTCACCCAGGCCGCCACCGACGAGCTCGCCGTCGCCGACATCGAGCGCGCGGCCAAGCGGGCGGTCCGGTGGACCGCCGACGCGAGCGGCGACCCCGCGGGCGACCTCGAGGACGCGGCGGGTGCGTTGGCCGAGGCGTTCGAGGTGGCCGGCGCCGGACGCTTCGACTCGATCCCCCAGCAGCTCCACGACGCGCTCGTGCTGGTGCGCGACACGGCGCGGGCGTGCGTGTCGGCCTTCCCTCGCGAGTCCGGTGGCGAGGGCGACTCCGACGCGGGCCGCACCCAGGCCAGGGGGCTGTGCCAGGAGGTCTTCGTGACCGCCGAGCGGATGGCGGCCGACCTCGACTCCGACGTCCTGTGGCTCTCGGAGCCCCGCGACCCGGCGCCGGGGTCGGGACGTGGCCGGGTGCCCTCGCGCCTGCACGTCGCGCCGCTGCAGGTGTGGGGGCCGATGCGCGACAAGCTGCTCACCGACAAGACGGTCGTCTTCACCAGCGCGACGTTGATGCTCGGCGGCGACTTCGGGGCGGTGGCGGCCTCGCTGGGACTCAAGCCCACCGAGCGCGAGGCCGAGCCGGCCGAGTCGGTGCTGCCCTGGCGCGGCATCGACGTGGGGTCGCCGTTCGACTACGGCCAGCAGGCGATCCTCTACGTCGCCCGCCACCTCCCGCCGCCGGGGCGCGACGGCCTCGGACCGGCCCAGCTCGACGAGATCGTCGACCTGGTGGACGCCGCGAACGGCCGCACGCTGGGGTTGTTCTCCTCGCGTCGTGCGGCCGAGACCGCCGCCGAGCACGTGCGCAAGAAGCTGCCCCACCTCACGACCCTGGCCCAGGGCGACGCCCAGCTGCCCGAGCTCGCCAAGCAGTTTGTCGAGGACCCCCACACCTGCCTGTTCGGCACGCTGTCGCTGTGGCAGGGCCTCGACGTCCCGGGCGACACCTGCCAGCTGGTGATCATCGACCGCATCCCCTTCCCGCGGCCCGACGACCCGCTCATGTCGGCGCGCGCCAAGGCGGCCGACGCCGAGGGCCGCAACGGCTTCATGGAGGTCTCGGCCACCCATGCTGCGCTACTCATGGCCCAGGGCGCGGGGCGCCTGATCCGCACCACCACCGACCGTGGGGTCGTGGCCGTCCTCGACCCGCGGCTGGCCACGGCCCGCTACGGCGGGTTCCTCAGGGCGTCGCTGCCGCCGATGTGGAGCACCTCCGACCCGGGCCTGGTGCGCCAGGCGCTGGGCCGCCTGGCCGCGAGCGCGTGACGGTGACCGGTGGGTCCTGGTGACCCACCGGCCACCGAGCAGGTGACCCGGGCGCTGCCTCAGGTGAGCCGTACGGTCCTGCGCACGACCAGCGTGTTGCCCGCGGCGTCGCGGATGGTGAAGCGCACCAGCGCCTTGACGACGAGCCGCTTCTTCTGCGACTTCGGGGCCCGGCGCCAGGCACGCACGGCGCGGAGCACCGCCCGGTTGCTGCCGGTGCGGGCCAGCACGAGTCGGACCTTGCCGGTCGCGCCCTTCGTGACGGTGAGGCTGCGGGCCTTGAGCCGGTGGCCCTTGGCGGGCGTGCGGACCTTGC
>JAJPEO010000194.1 GCA_021166815.1 Nocardioides sp. | reverse complement strand
CCGGTCTACCAGGCCGGCACGTTGTCGGGGAACCCGATCGCGACCACGGCCGGCCTCACCACGCTGCGCCTGGCCACCGACGAGGTGTACGCCCACCTCGATGAGGTCGCGACGGTCATCAGCACGGCCACCTCCGAGGCGCTGACCAGCGCCGGCGTCCCGCACGTCGTCCAGCGGGCAGGGACCATGTTCTCGGTGTTCTTCCGCGAGGCCGCGGTGCGTGACTTCGAGCAGGCGTCCGGCCAGGACACCTCCGCGTTCGCGGCCTTCTTCCACGCCATGCTCGACCGGGGGGTCTACCTCCCGCCGTCGGCCTACGAGGCGTGGTTCGTCTCCGCCGCCCACGACGACCGGGCGGTCAGCGCCGTGCTGGACGCCCTGCCGGCGGCAGCCGAGGCTGCCGCGACCGCGCAGGCGACGGGAGCGGGCGCATGAGCGAGCAGACCGTCGTCCACCTGCTGCGCCACGGCGAGGTCCACAACCCGACCGGGGTCCTCTACGGCCGCCTCGACGGCTACCACCTCTCCGACCTCGGGCGCCGGATGGCCCAGGGGGTCGCCGACGCGATCGGCGACCGCGACATCGTCCACCTGCGCACCTCCCCGCTGGAGCGCGCGCGGGAGACGCTCGCGCCGCTCGCCGAGACGCTGGGCCTGACCCCCGAGGTCGACCCGCGGGTGATCGAGTCGGCCAACGTCTTCCAGGGCATCAGCTTCAAGGAGGGCGCGATGACGTTCGTCAAGCGCCCGTCGCTGCTGCGCCACATGTACAACCCCCTCAAGCCGTCGTGGGGCGAGCCCTACGACGAGATCGCGGCCCGGATGCTGGCCGCGGTCCACGACGCGCGCGACGCCGCCCGCGGCCACGAGGCCGTGATCGTCTCCCACCAGCTGCCGATCTGGACGACCCGGCTGTTCGTGGAGAAGCGCAGCTACCTCCACCACCCCAAGCACCGCCAGTGCACCCTGTGCTCGCTGACCTCCATGGTCTTCGAGGGCGACCAGCTGCGCCAGGTGCGCTACTCCGAGCCGGTCGGCGAGATGATCCCCGTCGGCGACCGGTCCGCGCCCTTCTCGGCCGGGGGCGCCGCACCCGAGGACAAGCCCTGAAGCACTCCTCCCGCCTCCTCGTCGCCTGCCTGCTCGCGTCCCTGATCGCCCTGGCGGGCTGCTCCGGCCTGTCCGGCACCGGCGGCAAGGGCTACATCACCGGCGACGGGGTGCCCACCGAGATCGCCCCGGCGGACCGCGCGGAGCCCGTGGAGCTGACCGGCGAGGACCTCGAGGGCAAGGCGTTCGACCTGGCCGACCTGCGCGGCAAGCCGGTGGTCGTCAACATCTGGTGGTCGGCGTGCCCGCCGTGCCGCGTCGAGCAGCCCGACCTCAACGAGGCCGCGGCCGAGCTCGGTGACGAGGTCGCCTTCCTCGGCGTCAACATCCGTGACTCCTCCGCCGAGCAGGCCCTGGCGTACGTCCGGAAGTTCGACGTCCCCTACGGCTCGGTCTACTCGCCCGACGGCCAGGCCCTGCTCCCCTTCGCCGTCCCGCCGCGCTCGATCCCGTCGACCTTCGTCCTCGACGCCGAGGGCCGCATCGCCGCGTCGGTCATCGGCAAGGTCCCGAG
Source organism: Nocardioides sp. (assembly GCA_021166815.1). Classification (GTDB taxonomy): domain Bacteria; phylum Actinomycetota; class Actinomycetes; order Propionibacteriales; family Nocardioidaceae; genus Nocardioides. Next base: position 3,482 of record JAJPEO010000194.1, on the reverse strand, counting down.
CACGATCACCTTGACCACCCTCGTCGAGACGGTGCTGGAGGAGACGGCGCGATGAGCGAGTGGTTCCAGCAGACGGCGTTGTCGGGCTCGCTCGTGCTCGCCCTGCCGGTGGCGCTCGTCGCCGGTCTGGTCTCCTTCTTCAGCCCGTGCGTGATCCCGTTGCTGCCCGGCTACCTCTCCTACGCCACCGGCATCTCGGGGGCCGACCTCGCCGAGGGCGACCTCTCCGGCGCCCGGCGCGGCCGCATGCTGCTGGGCGCGATCCTCTTCGTCCTGGGCTTCACGGTCGTCTTCGTCCTGCTGGGGCTGGCCTCGGGCCAGGTCGGCGCTTGGCTGTACGGCAACCGGCGGACCCTCGACATCGTGCTCGGCGTGCTGACCATCCTGCTGGGCGTGGCCTTCATGGGGGCGGTGCCGTTCATGCAGCGCGAGTGGCGCGTCCACAAGGTCCCGGCCGTGGGCCTGGCCGCGGCGCCCGTGCTGGGCTTCCTCTTCGGTGTCGGGTGGACGCCCTGCATCGGCCCGACGCTGGCGGTCATCACCAACCTGTCGATCAACGAGGGCACCGCCTCGCGCGGCGCCCTGCTCTCGGGCGTGTACGCGCTGGGGCTGGGCCTGCCGTTCATCCTCGCCGCCCTGGCCTACCGCCGGGCGATGGGCGCCTTCGCGGTCGTGCGCCGCCACCAGAAGGCGATCATGCGTGCCGGCGGGATCATGATGATCGTGGTCGGCGTGCTGCTGCTCACCGGCTGGTGGCAGGTGATGGTCGACTGGGTCCAGCTGCAGCTGGTCAGCGACTTCGAGGTGGCCGTGTGAGCGAGCCGTCCCGGCGGGCGTCGGAGCTGTCCCTGCGCGAGCTCGCGCGGTGGACGTGGCGCCAGCTGACCTCGATGCGCACGGCGCTGGTGCTGCTCCTCCTGCTCGCGCTGGCCGCGATCCCGGGCTCGCTGATCCCGCAGGAGGACATCGACTCCCTCGCGGTGACCCGCTGGAAGGAAGCCCACCCCGAGCTCACCCCGATCTGGGAGCGGCTCGACCTGTTCTCGGTCTACACCTCGGTGTGGTTCTCCGCGATCTACATCCTGCTGATGATCTCCCTGGTGGGCTGCATCCTGCCGCGGCTGGGTGTCTACTGGCGGGCCCTGCGCGCCCGGCCCCCCAGGGCCCCGCGCAACCTGGGCCGGCTCCCCGAGAGCGTGGCGTACGAGACCGGCGAGAGCCCCGAGGTCGTGCTGGAGCGGGCCGTCGAGGTCTTGCGCCGACGACGCTTCCGGGTCGTGACCGACGACGAGGCGGTCGCGGCCGAGCGGGGCTACCTGCGCGAGGCCGGCAACCTGCTGTTCCACCTCGCCGTCGTCGTGGTGCTGGTCGGCTTCGCGCTGGGCGGGCTGTTCGGCTACAAGGGCGGCGTCATCCTCATCCAGGGCAACGGGTTCAGCAACAACCTCACCCAGTACGACGACTTCGCGCCCGGCAGCCTCTTCGACCCCTCCGACATGGAGGACTTCTGGTTCCGGGTCAAGCAGTTCGACATCGAGTGGATCACCGAGGGACGCTCGGCCGGTCAGGCGCGCGAGTTCAACGCCCACCTCGACTACCGCGAGACCCAGGGCGGCGAGACGCGCGACTACGACCTGCGGGTCAACCACCCGCTGACCATCGGCGGCACCGACGTCTTCCTGATCGGCCACGGCTACGCGCCGGTCATCACGGTCAGGGACGGCAACGGCGACGTGGCGATCAGCGGCCCCACGGTCTTCCTGCCCACGGACCAGACGTTCGCGTCCTTCGGTGTGGTCAAGGCCCCCGACGCCGCGCCCGGGCAGATCGGCCTGGAGGGCACCTTCTACCCCACGTTCGTGCTCGACCGGGACGCGGAGGGCAACCTCGCCATGCCGCGCTCGGCCTGGGGTGAGCCGCTCGACCCGCTCGTGTCGCTGCTCGTCTACACCGGCGACCTGGGCCTCGACGACGGCAGCCCGTCGTCCATCTACGTCCTCGACAAGGCGGCCGCCGAGCCGGTGCTCAAGGAGGACGGCAGGCCGTTGCGCCTGGACCTGCGCCCCGGTGACAGCGTGGAGCTGCCCGACGGGCTCGGCACGGTGAGCTTCGACGGGATCGAGCGCTGGAACAAGATCCAGATCAGCAGGACCCCCGGCAAGCTGTTGGCCCTGGGCGGGGTGGTCCTGGCCCTCGTCGGCCTGCTCGGCTCGTTGTTCATCCGCCCGCGCCGGGCCTGGGTGCGGGTGCGCCGTCAGGACGACGGGTCCACACTGGTCGAGGTCGCCCGCCTCGACCGTTCGTCCGGGGCGGACCCCGAGGCCGGCGCCCGTGAGCTGGCAGAGATCGTCGACGCGCTCGCAGGAGCGCCGCAGGAGGAGAGGTCATGACCGACGCCCAGTGGGAGGTCTTCAGCTACGAGGCGGTCATCGCGGCCGGCGTGCTCTACTTCCTCGCCATGCTGGCCTACCTCGTGGAGTGGGCTGCGCTGCGCCGCGTCGCCTCCGACGAGGTCGTGGCCGAGCCGGTGGCCGTGGGCGCGGGCAGCGCACCGGCCGACGCGGGCCGTACGCCGTCCCTCGAGGAGGGGCCGGGTCGCCGGGTCGCGATGGCGGGTCGACTGGGCCTGGTCCTCACCGGCTTCGCGACTGCCGTGCACCTCGCGGCGCTGGTCGGGCGTGGCCTGGCCGCCGACCCCAACCGGGTGCCGTGGGGCAACATGTACGAGTTCACCATCTCCGGCACCTTCATGGTGGCGCTGATCTTCCTCGTGGGCGTCAAGCTCCGCGGCGTGGGCTGGATGGGCCCGATCGTGGTGACGTTCGTCCTCGTCGCACTGATGGCGGCCTTCCTCGGCCTCGACGACGCCGTGCTGCCGCTGCCCGACGCGCTGAACTCGCCGTGGCTGGTGATCCACGTGGTCGCCGCGGTGATCTCGACCGGTGCGTTCACCATCGGCGGCATCCTGTCGATCCTCTACCTCGTCAAGGCACGCGCGCACCCGAGCCGGGGCTACCTCGCCCGCATCCCGTCGCTCGACCGGCTCGACCGGCTCTCGTACCAGATGCACGCGTTCGGCTTCCCCGTGTGGACCTTCGCGGTGCTCATCACCGGCCCGATCTGGGCGCACCAGGCGTGGGGTGCGTACTGGAACTGGGACCCCAAGGAGGTCTGGGCGTTCATCACCTGGGTGTTGTACGCCGCCTACCTGCACGCCCGGGCCACGGCGGGCTGGCGCGGCAAGGGCGCGGCGTGGCTGGCCCTGGCGGCGCTGGCGACCCTGTGGTTCAACTTCATCGGGATCAACTTCTTCAGCACCGCCAGCCAGCACTCCTACGCCGGTGAGGCCGTGCCGGTCGTCGCGCCCGCGGAGGCCGGCTCCACGGCGTGAGGCTCAGGCCTCCTCGTCGCGCTGCCGCTTGTCGTCCTCACGGTCCAGGCCGCGCAGGAACTCGGCGTCGTCGTCGGGGGCGATGATGCGC
>JAJPEO010000183.1 GCA_021166815.1 Nocardioides sp. | reverse complement strand
ACGTCGGGGCGGAGCTGTCGGCCCACAAGCGGCCGCGCGAGGTCGTCTGGACGAGGTCGCTGCCCCGCAACGAGATGGGGAAGGTGCAGAAGTCCCGGCTCATCCCTTGATCCCACATACCCCTCAGGGGTATACAGGGACGATGGACCACGAGATGCATGAGCACCAGACCCACGGCGGTGGGTCGACACGTTCGATGGCGATCAGCGCCACACTGCACTGCCTCACGGGCTGTGCGATCGGCGAGATCCTCGGCCTGATGATCGGCACCGCCGCAGGTCTGGGCAACGTCGCGACCATCGCGGTCGCGATCGCCCTGGCGTTCGTGTTCGGCTACTCCCTCTCGACCCTGCCCCTGCTGCGCGCCGGCCTGGGTGTCGGGGCCGCCCTGTCGGTGGTGCTCGCCGCCGACACGCTCTCCATCGCGGTGATGGAGCTGGTCGACAACGCCGTCATGGCCGTTGTCCCGGGCGCGATGGAGGCGGGCCTGGTCAACCCCGTCTTCTGGTCCTCGATGATGCTGGCCCTGGGCGTCGCCTTCCTCGCCGCCTGGCCGGTCAACGCCTGGCTCCTCGGCCGCGGCAAGGGCCACGCCCTCACCCATGGGTTCCAGGGCGCCGAGGCCGTACGCCCGTGGGTGCCGGCCTTGTCGACCGCCACGCTGACCGCGGCGATCATCGCCTTCATGCTCGGCGGTCTCGTGGTGTCGGTGGGCGAACGACTGGGGGCCTGACACCCGGTCAGGCCCCCAGCCGTGGGAGGTACGTCTGCTCAGGCCCTCGTCAGGCGCTGGGCCCGGCCGATGACGGCCGTCCGGTTGCCGACGTTGTCGACGCCGCGCACCCGCACCAGCAGCTTGCCCCGCTTGAGCCTGGCCAGCCGGACCTTCCAGACTCCGGCGACCGGACGCACGGTGATCGTCCTAGAGAGCTTCCAGGCCTTGGCCTTCGTCCCCGCCTTCACCCAGCGGCCGCCGACGTAGGCCCTCCAGCCCTTGGCCGTCTTCTCGATGGCGTTCATGCTCACCGTCGCCGCACCCACACCGGTGTCGGTGGCGGTGCCACGCACCGCGCGCCACTTGGCGAGCGAGGTGCTCTTGCGGTTGGTGATCTTCACCGTGGGCGCCGTGGTGTCACGGGTGACGACGACCGTCCCGGCGGCGTACTTGGCGCTGTTGTCCGCTTCGTCGACGAGGGTGACGCTGGGCTCGTAGGTCCCCGCCGTCGGGTAGACGTGGGTCAGGGTCGCACCCGGGCCCCAGACACTCGTGGTGCCGTCGCCCCAGGCGACCACGCGCTGGATGAAGTCGACCAGCGAGAAGTCGTCGGCCAGGGCCGTCTGGGTCAGCGTCACCTTGGACCACGCGGCGATCGCCTTGGCCGGCCCTGCGGCGAACGTGCCGGTCGGAGCGGTGGTGTCGCCCAGGACGACAGCCTTGAGGGTGAGCGTCACCGTGTTGCCCGAGGTGTCGGTGAGCTTCACCGTGGGCACGTACCGGCCGACGCCGGGGTAGATGTGCGCGATCGAGTCGCCGACCTGCCACACCTGGGCCGCGCTGCCGTCACCCCACGTGACCTCGCGCTGGATGTCGCCCACTGGCGTGGCGTCGTCGCTCAGGGAGTCCTGGACGATCGTCGCCTCGAGTCCCGTCTCGGGCCGGATGGAGCGGAACACCCCGACCGGCGCCTGGAGGTCGGGGACCGTCACGATGGCCGAGGCCGCCACTCCGGGCTTCTTGGTGGCGTACGGCGTCACGGTGACCTTGACGTTGGTGTTGCCCTTGACGGCCACGTCCACGGTCCAGGACACGTTGGTGGTGTTGACCGTGGCCAGGGTGGCACCCGCCGGGTCGGTCAGGACTGCCTTGTACGACGTCGCCCCGGTGAGTGCGTTCCAGGACGAGGTGAGGCGGTAGCCCGAGGGGGCGCTGCCTGCGGTGATCTTCAGCCCGGTGACCGGCCCGAGCTTGGTGGGCGCGGCGACTGCCGCAGGGACGGACGGCGCGACCAATAGCGCCGCCAGGACGGACAGGATGAGTGCGGTGATGTGACGTCTCATGCGCCGTAGGCTCAGCGAGGATTGACGAAGCCAAGAGCCAATTCGACAAACCTTCGGGGAAAGCACGGCCTAAGGCGCAAGATCCGAGCCTCAGATCAAGGAATTGTCAAGCCCGCGTCCCAGCCTCTGGGATGACGCGAATAGGCCGCTCAGTACCAGCCGCGGGCGGCCTTGAACGACCACGCGCTGCACGGGGTGCCGTACCGGCTCTTGATGTACTCCAGGCCCCAGCGGATCTGCACCTCGGCCGAGGTCATGTAGCCCGCGGGAAGGTCGTGGGTGGCGGTGAGGGCCTGCGGGATGCCGTAGGCCGACGACGACGGGTTGTCGGCGTTGACGCGCCAGTTGGACTCCGAGACGTAGAGAGAGTCCAGGCAGGAGAACTGGGAGGCGTCGAAGCCGTAGAGCGGCAGGAGCGCCCGCGCGATGTCACGGGGGTCGCCCTCGTCGAGGTTCTCCTCGCGGTCGACCGTGTGGCCGGTCGCCGCCGACAGCGCAGCGGCCTTGGTCGCGTCGGTCGCACCGCGGCGGTCGGAGCGCGAGACCACGGCCTGCGCCCGCGCAGCCAGCACCTCGGGGCCGAGGGTGTAGGCGTCGGTGGAGGTCGAGACGTCGGCGGCCGCCGGGGTCATGCCCGGGGTGCTCAGCAGACCGCCTCCGACCGTGACACCGGTGGCCAGGGCAGCCACTCCGGTCAGTGCCAGCGCCGTACGCGCGCGCTGTCCGGGCACGCGCCGGGACCGGTGCTTGCCGGGGGCGCGGTGGCGCGGGGACGGGGAGGTGGCGGGGACGGGCAGGGCTGACCGCTGGGTGCGGGGGGCACGGTGAGATGGCACAGGAGTGAGCTCGCGGGGGTCGAGGACGGGGGACTGACCACGTGCCACCTTGCCTGACGACTCAACCCCGCACCCAATGAACGCAGGATTTTCGGCGCCTCATTGGTCACATCCACCCCGGCCGTCACGCCAGTCACGCACGGCCGGGGTGAGATGCACCTCAGAGCGTGACGTTCTCCAGCATCTCGGTGACCAGGGCAGCGATCGGCGAGCGCTCCGAACGGGTGAGGGTGACGTGGGCGAACAGCGGGTGCCCCTTGAGCTTCTCCACGACCGCGACGACGCCGTCGTGGCGTCCCACGCGCAGGTTGTCGCGCTGGGCGACGTCGTGGGTCAGTACCACCTTGGAGTTGGCGCCGATGCGCGAGAGCACGGTCAGCAGGACGTTGCGCTCCAGCGACTGTGCCTCGTCGACGATGACGAACGAGTCGTGCAGGGAGCGGCCCCGGATGTGGGTCAGCGGCAGCACCTCGAGCATGCCGCGGTCCATCACCTCGTCGACGACGTGCGGGGAGACCAGCGCGCCGAGGGTGTCGAAGACGGCCTGCGCCCAGGGCGACATCTTCTCGTTCTCCGAACCCGGCAGGTAGCCCAGCTCCTGGCCGCCGACGGCGAACAGGGGGCGGAAGACGACGACCTTCTTGTGCTGGCGGCGCTCCATGACGGCCTCCAGGCCGGCACACAGGGCCATCGCCGACTTGCCCGTACCTGCGCGACCGCCCAGGGACACGATCCCGACCTCGGGGTCGAGCAGCATCTCCAGCGCGATGCGCTGCTCCGCGGAGCGGCCGTGGATGCCGAAGGCCTCCCGGTCGCCGCGCACCAGGTGCACCTGCTTGTCGGCGCCCACGCGGGCCAGGGCGGTGCCCCGGTCGGAGAGCAGCACCAGCCCGTTGTGGCACGGCAGGTCGCGAGCGGCCGCCAGGTCCACGACACCGTCCTCGTAGAGCTCGTCGACGACCTCGGCGTCGACCTCCACCTCGGCCATGCCGGTGTAGCCGGTGTCGGAGTCGCTGACTCCCTCGGCGCGGTACTCCTGGGCCTCCAGGCCGACCGCCGAGGCCTTGATGCGCAGCGGGAGGTCCTTGGAGACGAGCACGACGTCCCTGCCCTCGTTGGCGAGGTTGCGGGCCACGGCGAGGATCCGGGTGTCGTTGTCGCCGAGCCGGAACCCGGACGGCAGCGACTGCGGGTCGGTGTGGTTGAGCTCGACGCGCAGGGAGCCGCCCACCTCGCCGACGGGCACCGGCTCGTCGAGCCGGCCGTGGGTGACGCGCAGCTCGTCGAGCACGCGCAGGGCGGTGCGGGCGAAGTAGCCCAGCTCGGGGTGGTGGCGCTTGCCCTCGAGCTCGGTGATCACGACGACCGGCAGCACGACCTCGTGCTCGGCGAAGCGCCGGATGGCCCCCGGGTCGGCCAGCAGGACGCTGGTGTCCAGGACGTAGGTGAGCCGCGGCTCGGACGGGATGGACTGCGCGGGCGCTGCACTGGAGTTGGTGACCACGACTTCCCCTTGTGTCGGGACGGCGCGCGCACTTCTCACCCGGCCCGTGTCATTCGTTGGACCGGGATGCTCCTGTGCAAGTGCTCACTGCGGTGCCTCCAGGTACGGGAGGCTTCCCCACCTCCCGATGTCGCGAAGGTACGTCGCGCGAGCAGCGTGTGACGTGCGACACGCCAGAACTCGGGGTGAACGATCGGTGAGCAACCGCCCTGTGGGTGAGGTGGTCCTCAACCGCCGAAGCGACGCTCGCGGGCGGCGTAGGCCCGGATGGCGCGCAGGAAGTCCACGCGCCGGAAGTCAGGCCACAGCGCCTCGCAGAAGTAGAACTCCGACTGCGCGCTCTGCCACAGCAGGAATCCCCCGAGGCGCTGCTCGCCGGAGGTGCGGATCACGAGGTCGGGGTCGGGCTGGCCCTTGGTGTAGAGGTGCGCGGCGATGTGCTCGACGTCGATGATCTCGGCGAGCTCCTCCAGCGACGTCCCCTGGGAGGCGTGCTCCTGCAGCAGGGACCGTACGGCGTCGGCGATCTCGCGCCGG
>JAJPEO010000177.1 GCA_021166815.1 Nocardioides sp. | reverse complement strand
AGCGGCCGTCGGCCACGGGCAGTGCGGTGCTCATGACGCCTCCTCCCGTACGACGACGGAGCGGTAGCGGGGCTCGGTGGCGAGGAGGTCGGCGTGGGTGCCGACCGCCACGACGCGGCCCTCGCTGAGGAAGGCGACCTCGTCGACGGCGTCGAGCATGAGCGGACTGGTCGTGGTGACCACGGTGGTGCGCCCGGCGCGGTGGTCGCGCAGGCGCTGGGCGATGCGGGCCTCGGTGTGGGCGTCGACCGCGGAGGTCGGCTCGACGAGCACGAGGACCTCGGGGTCGCTGGTGAGGGCGCGGGCCAGCACGAGGCGCTGGCGTTGCCCGCCGGAGAAGGTGCGCCCGCGCTCGGCCACCACCGTGTCGAGGCCGTCGGTGAGCCCGTCGAGGATGTCCTCGCCCGACGCGGTGGCCAGCGCCTCCTCCACGCCGCCGCGTCCGGACACGTCCAGGCGCTGGCGCAGCGGGCCGGAGAAGAGACCGGCCCCTGTGTCGGAGACGACGATGCGCTGGCGCACGACCATGCGGGGGAGGTGGGTGAGGGGGACGCCGCCGAGGGTCACCTCGTCGTCGGGCTTCTCCGCCACCATTCCGAGGCGGTCGGCCAGGGCGGCAGGGGCGTCGGGGTCGTCGGACACGATCGCGAGCGTGGTGCCCGGTCGCACGTGCAGCCCGGTCCGGGCGTCGTGCAGCACGCTGCCGACCGGAGGCGCGGGCGCCGGGTCGGCAGGCTCGAGGTGGTCGGGCTCGAGGGCGAGCATCCGGCACACGCGGGCAGCGGCGACACGGCCGCGGATCAGCTTGTTGGCGTACTCGGTCACGGTGCGCAGCGGCGTCATCAGGAACGCGGCGTAGCCGTAGAACGCGACGAGCTCGCCTGCCGTGATCTCGCCCCGGACCGCGGAGCGGGCGCCGAGCCAGACCACGACGACGACGAAGATGCCGGGCAGGAAGACCTGCAGGGCGTCGAGCACCGACTGCACCCGGGCGACCTTGACCCCGGCGCGACGTGCCTCCTGCGACTGGCGGCGGTAGCGGTCGAGGAAGACCTGCTCGCCGCCGATTCCGCGCAGCACCCGCAGGCCGCCGACGATGTCGGTGGCGGTGTTGGTGAGGTTGCTCATCAGCCCGCGCTGGTGGGCCGTGCGGGCCTGCAGCGGCTTGAGCACCGGACCGACCAGCAGCATGAGCAGGGGGACCCCGAGCAGGACGACCAGGCCGAGGGTGACCGAGGTCTGGAGCAGGATCACCGAGACCAGCAGGAAGCCCACGACCGCCCCCGCGAACCGGGCGGACACGTCCATGACCTGGCCCAGGTGGGAGATGTCGCCCGAGCCGATCGCGACGACCTCGCCGGTCGAGACCTTGCGCGGCAGCGTGCTGCCGAGCTCGACGGCCTGGCGGGTGACCAGCTGGACGGTGCGGTACGCCGCCGTGAGCCAGTTGGTGACGGCGAACCGGTGGCGGATGATCCCGAAGACCGCCTGGCCGATGCCGAGCAGCAGCAGCACCCCGGCCCAGGTGAGCAGCTGGCGCCCGTCGCGGGCGGCCACGCCGGCGTCGATCGCCTTGCCGAGCACCATGGGGAGGACGGCCTGGCAGCTCATCCACAGGATGCCGAAGGCCATGCCCCCCGCGAGCGTGCGCCACTGGCCGCGGGCCAGCCACCACAGGTACTTCCCGGGTGTGCGGTGGTCCGCCACTCCAGGATGTTCGAGGGGGAGGTCGCGCACCGGGACAATCTACGGACCTCTCCCACGTGAAGACGAATCCTTTTGCGCCACGCGGGGGCCGGGGATCTGTGGGGACCTGCCCGCTAGGTTTCCCAGCGTGATCGTCGTACCCCTCGTCTTCATGGGACTGGTGCTGGCGTGGCTCTCCCACCGCCTCGCCTGGGTGCCCTGGTCCGGTCCCCGGTGGCTGAGGGTGGTGGTGCCGCTCGTGCTGGTGTCCCTGACCGGCCTGGCGTTCCTCCAGTTCGGCGCGGGCGCGACGTTCCTGTCGCCGGACGAGGCGCGGCCCTTCGTCCTGGTCGGTGCGGTCTGGCTCTCCGTCCTCTTCTTCCTGATGCTCGTCCTGCCCGCGGTCGCGCTCGTCACCTGGGTCGTCGGGCGGCTGCGGCACGGGCGGGAGCGTGATCGGCGCCTGGCGCTGCGACGCGGCGTGCACCGGGTGGTCGTCCCGCTGGTCGTGGTGGGCGCCGTCGTGGTGACCGGCCTCGGCCACCGCAGCGCAGCCAACCCGACGGTCACCGAGGTCGAGGTCGCCTCGGCCGACCTGCCCGCGGCCTTCGACGGGCTCCGCGTCGCCGTCGTCACCGACGTCCACGCCGGACCGGTGCTCAGCGCCGGCTTCACGCGCCGGGTCGTCGACCTCGTCAACGCCGCCGAGCCCGACCTCGTGCTGCTGGTCGGCGACCTCTACGACGGCCCGGAGTGGCGGTACGGCCCCGAGGTCGAGCCGCTGCGCGACCTCGCGGCGCCGATGGGCGTCTTCGCCGTCACGGGCAACCACGACACCTACACGCAGACCCCGCGGGAGTGGGAGGAGCGGCTCGGTGACCTGGGCGTGCGCTCCATCAACAACACGGGTGTCGCGCTGACGCGCGGCGCGGACCGGGTGTGGCTGCTCGGTGTGCACGACGCCGACGGGCGCGGGGACCTGGCCCCCGACCACGACGGGGTGGTGGCCGGGGTCGCCGAGGACGACTTCGCCCTGCTGATGGCCCACCAGCCGCGCTCGGCGCTCGAGGTCGCCGAGGGCCTGGTCGACCTGCAGGTCAGCGGCCACACCCACGGCGGCCAGCTGTGGCCGGTCCGCCACCTGGTCCCGCTGCAGCAGCCCACGGTCGACGGCGTGCACCGCGTCAACGGCATCGAGGTCCTCACCAGCCGTGGCGCGGGCAACTGGGGCCCGCCCGTGCGGGTCGGCGCTGCGCCGGAGGTACCGGTCGTGACGCTGCGCCGCGGCTGAACCCGCCTCAGCGACCCAGGCCGGTGACGACCTCCGCGCCGGGCAGGTCGGCCAGGAGGGCGCCGGGCAGGAGCAGCTTGGAGTGGCGTACGCCGCTGCCGAGGATCACCACCGGCTCCTCCAGCAGCACCGCGTCCACCAGCACCCGCCACGCGTCGGGCAGCCCGACCGGCGTGATGCCGCCGTACTCCATCGACGTCTCCGCCACCGCGCGCTCCATGGGCAGGAACGACGCCTTGCGGACGTCGAGGCTCTTGCGCACCAGGGTGTTGACGTCCGCGCGGGTGTCCGCGCGCACGACGCACGCCGCGACCCGCTCCTCCCCGGCGCGGGCGCCGGCCACGACGACGCAGTTGCCGCTGGCGGTCAACGGGAGGTCGTAGGCCTCGGTCATCGCGGCGGTGTCGGCGAGGTCGGGATCGATCACCACCACGGCGACGTCGCCGGCGTGCGACCAGGTCGACAGGGCGGCGGCGACCGGGGGTGCGAGCAGGTCGGGGTGGTCGGTGGCGGGCAGCGAGGTCAGGCCGGGGAAGGCACGAAGCGTCACGGATTCATCATGGGTCATTCACCGTGTCGTCACCGATGAGCCCCTCGGGGGCCTCACCATGGCGTCATGTCCGCCACCCGCGTGGAGCCGGCACCCCTGTCCCAGGGGCTCGCCACGCCGAGCCTGGTCGTCACGCCGGCGGTGGTCGCCCACCGCGGTGCGAGCGGGCATCGGCCCGAGCACACGCTGGCGGCCTACCGCACCGCCATCGCGATGGGCGTCGACGACATCGAGCTGGACCTGCTCTCGACGAAGGACGGGGTGCTCGTGGCCCGCCACGACGCCGAGCTGAGCACCACCACCGACGTCGCGCAGCGCCCCGAGCTCGCCCA
>JAJPEO010000175.1 GCA_021166815.1 Nocardioides sp. | reverse complement strand
GCGGGCGCAGGTGCGCGAGATGGTGGAGCAGGCCGGCGGCGCGTTCTTCCTGGTCCACGTGGCGACGCCGCTGGAGGAGTGCGAGCGGCGCGACCGCAAGGGCCTGTACGCCAAGGCGCGGGCGGGCGTGATCCCCGAGTTCACCGGCATCTCCTCGCCGTACGAGGAGCCCGACGACGCCTCGGTCCGCGTCGACACGACCGGCCGCACGATCGAGGACGCCCTCGCCGACGTCCTCGACGCCCTGGCCGCGACCGGCCACCTCGACCTGCGGCGGGACTGAGCCGTGGAGGCGCTGCGGGTGCTCTTCGTCTGCACCGCCAACATCTGCCGCTCGCCGTGGCTCGAGCTCACCGCCCGGCAGTTGGCGGACGGACACACCGGCGTCGAGTTCGCCAGCGCCGGCACGCACGGCTTCGTCGACCACCCGATGGACGAGGTGATGGCGGCGACCCTGCCCCCGGGCGCGGCCGACTCCTTCCGCAGCCGCCGCCTGGACCGGACGATGGTCGAGGAGGCCGACCTCGTGCTGACCGCCGCGGCCGAGCACGCGGCGTACGTCGTGCAGGAGTTCCCCGCGGCCTTCCGCCGGACCTGGACCGTCGGGCAGCTCGCCGAGGCGGTCGAGCGGCACCCCGGCCTCCACGGGCGCGAGCTGCTCGAGGCCGTCGGCAGGCGACGGCCGGCGGCGCGGCGCGAGCACGACGTACGCGACCCCTACCGGCGGGGTGCCGAGGCGGCCCGGACCGCGGCGGGCACAATGTCGACCATGTTGAGTGTGATTGTCCCGCGACTGCTGGAGGAGCGTGAGTGATGGGTGACTTCTTCACCACGGCCGCCCTCGCGATCGCGATCGCGGGGTTCGTCGTCGGCGTCGTCGTCGGCCTGACCGGCATGGGCGGCGGCGCACTGATGACCCCGGCGCTGATCTTCCTGGGCAGCGCACTCGGCCTGAAGCTCTCCACCGCCTCGATCGTCACCGCCGACCTGACCGCCGCCGCGGTCTACAAGACCGGCGGCGCGGTGGTCCACAAACGTGAGGGCGAGCCCAACCTCAGGCTCGCGATGTGGCTGATCATCGGGTCGATCCCGACGGCGCTCCTCGGCCCCCACCTGGTCAAGGCCCTCACCGACTCCCCCGCACAGCTCGAGCACGTGCTCAAGATGTCGATCGGCTTCGCGCTGCTGATCGCGGCGGCGACGTACGCCTTCCGGCTCTACCTCAACCTCCTGCGCGTGCGCCGCGGCTTCCACCCCGACGACAACCCCCGGATCCGCCCGCTCCCGACCCTGCTCGTGGGGGCCCTGGGCGGCCTGCTGGTCGGCGTGACGTCGGTGGGCTCCGGCTCGGTCATCATGATCGCGCTGCTGATGCTCTACCCCGGCCTGTCCGCGGTGAAGCTGGTCGGCACGGACCTGGTCCAGGCGGTGCCCCTGGTGCTGGCCGCGGCCATCTCCAACATCGCGATCCACGGCCTCAACCTCGAGCTGACGATCCCGCTGATCGTGGGGTCCGTGCCCGGCACGATCATCGGCTCCTACCTCGCCCCGCGAGTCCCGCAGTCCTACATCCGCCGCGGCATCGTCGTGGTGCTGACCATGAGCGGCGTCGCGCTGCTCGACAAGGCCGGCTGGGCCCCGCTCGGCGCGGGCGAGGACGAGACCCACCCCGTGCTGATCGCCGTCATCGGCCTCGTGGTGCTCCTGCTGATGCCCATCGTGTGGGGCTTCATCCGCAAGTCGCAGGGCCTGCCGATGTTCGGCTCCCCCACCATCGCCCAGCTGGAGGACCCGTCCTACCGTCCCGGCCTGATCGGGATGAAGAAGGTCGACGAGTCCTAGCGGGCTGGGGGCGGCGGTTGGGAATCACCGGATAACACCCGGCGCGGTGGGTTCGTCCCCGTTGCAACGGCCGACAACCTGGCGATCCACGCGCCCCCGGACGCACTTCTCCTGGTTCGCCCCCGTTGCAACGGCCGACAACCTGGCGCAGTGGGGGTTATCCGGTGATTCCGACCGAAGCCCGACCCGACAACCTGGCGAAGTGGGGGTTATCCGGTGATTCCGACCGAAGCCCGACCCGAAGCCCGACCCGAAGCCCGACCGGCCGACCGACCACAACCAGCCGAGCTCACCCCAACCCGAGCAGCTCCCGGCACTCCGCAGGCGTCATGGGCTCGCGCTGCGCGAGCCGCCCGAGCTCGACGGCACGCTCGACCAGCTGCGCGTTGGACTCCACAGGCACCCCGCGGCTGATCGTGAGGACGTCCTCCATGCCGACGCGCAGGTGCCCGCCCATGGACAGCGAGGCCATGGCCACGGACAGGGTCGTACGCCCGATGCCGGTGGCCGACCACGAGGTGACCTCGGGCGGGAGGGCCTGGACTCCGGCGACGAGCGCCGGGGCGGTGCCGGGCATGCCGCCGGGCACGCCCATCACGAAGTCGACGTGGGCGCGGCCGCCCACCGGGGGGCCGTACTCGCGGATCAGCCGGCCCAGGGCGTGCACCTGCCCGAGGTCGAAGAGCTCGAACTCCGGCGCGACGCCGCGCTCGAGGGCGAGCTGGTAGAGCTCCTTCACGAACGGCCAGGGGTTGAGGAAGACGTCGTCGCCGAAGTTGGTCGTACCCATCGTCAGCGAGCACGAGTCGGGCTCGGCGTCGAGCACCTTCAGGCGCTGGTCGAGCGGGTCGTGCACCGACCCGCCGGTGGAGAGCTGGACGACGAGCGACGAGGACTCGCGCACGGCGGCGACCCACTCGCGCAGCAGCGAGAGGTCGAGGGTCGGCTGGTGCTCGCCGTCGCGGACGTGGAGGTGGATCATCGCCGCGCCGGCGGCCTCGCACTCGGCGGCGGTCCGCGCGATCTCCTCGGGGGTGGTGGGGAGCTGCGGGCAGTCGGCCTTGGCGGTCTCGGCCCCGGTGGGGGCCACGGTGACGAGGAGTGAGGACATGGCGGCATCCTTGCACCATGCGAGCCGTCATCCAGCGAGTGCTGAGCGCCGAGGTCACCGTCGACGGCGAGGTCGTGGGAGCGATCGACGGACCCGGCCTGCTGGTCTACCTCGGCGTCACCCACGACGACGGCCCGGCCGAGGTCGAGTGGACGGCCCGCAAGGTCTGGGACCTGCGCCTGCTCCGCGACGAGCAGAGCCTGTCCGACCGGGGCGCCGACGCCCCGGTCCTCGTGGTCAGCCAGTTCACCCTGTACGGCGACGCCCGCAAGGGTCGCCGCCCCACGTGGCAGGCGGCCGCCCCCGGCAGCGTCAGCGAGCCCCTGTACGACTCCGTCTGCGAGGCGCTGGAGCGGCTCGGGGCCCACGTGGAGCGGGGCGTGTTCGGCGCGGACATGCGGGTGGCGAGCGTCAACGACGGCCCGATCACGGTGATCCTCGACTCACCCTGAGGCGGGTGCCCCCGGCGCGGCGAGCCGGTCGAATTCGAGGTCAGGTCGCTGCTCGCTACCATGTGGGTTGCTGTCCCGACGAGAGGCATCTGCCCAGCCATGACTCAAACCCACGCCGACTACCAGCTCAGTCAGCTCGACCAGCTCGAGGCCGAGTCGATCCACATCTTCCGTGAGGTCGCTTCCGAGTTCGAGAAGCCCGTCCTCCTCTTCTCCGGCGGCAAGGACTCCATCGTGATGCTCCGCCTGGCGGAGAAGGCGTTCTTCCCGGCGAAGGTCCCGTTCCCGCTGATGCAGGTCGACACCGGCCTGGACTTCGCCGAGGTCCTGGAGACCCGTGACAACTGGGTCAACCGCCTGGGCGTCCGGATGATCGTCGCGAGCGTCGACGACGCGATCGCCAACGGCGTCGTCGTCGACGACGGCAAGACCTCGCGCAACCGCCTCCAGATCGGCACGCTGCTCAACGCCATCGAGGAGCACGGCTTCACCGCCGCCTTCGGTGGTGGCCGCCGCGACGAGGAGAAGGCCCGCGCCAAGGAGCGCGTCTACTCCCACCGCGACGACTTCGGCCAGTGGGACCCCAAGAACCAGCGCCCCGAGCTGTGGAGCCTCTACAACGGCCGCATCCACGCCGGCGAGCACATGCGCATCTTCCCGCTGTCGAACTGGACCGAGCTTGACATCTGGCACTACATCGGCCGCGAGGGCATCGAGATCCCCTCGATCTACTACGCCCACGAGCGCGACGTCATCAAGCGTGACGGCATGTGGCTCTCGGTCTCCGACGCGGTGCAGCCGCGCGATGGCGAGACCGTGGAGCGCAAGCTGGTCCGGTTCCGCACCGTCGGCGACAAGTCGCTGACCGGTTCGGTGGAGTCGGAGGCCGACACCATCGAGAAGATCATCGACGAGATCGCGGTGGCCAGGGTCACCGAGCGCGGCGCCACCCGTGGTGACGACAAGTTCTCCGAGGCCGCCATGGAAGACCGCAAGAAGGAGGGCTACTTCTGATGCCCGAGATGGCCACCACCGAGCCCCACGAGGGCCGCGCTCCCATGGACATGCTGCGCTTCGCGACCGCCGGGTCGGTCGACGACGGCAAGTCGACCCTCATCGGCCGCCTGCTGCTCGACTCGAAGGCGATCTTCGAGGACCAGCTCGAGGCCGTGGAGTCCACCAGCCAGTCCAAGGGCTACAGCTACACCGACCTCGCGCTGCTCACCGACGGCCTGCGCTCCGAGCGCGAGCAGGGCATCACGATCGATGTCGCGTACCGCTACTTCGCGACCCCGTCGCGCAAGTTCATCATCGCCGACACCCCCGGCCACATCCAGTACACCCGCAACATGGTCACCGGCGCCTCGACCGCCGACCTGGGCCTGGTGCTGGTCGACGCCCGCCACGGCCTGACCGAGCAGTCGCGCCGCCACGCGGTGCTGCTCTCGCTGCTGCGCGTGCCCCACCTGGTGCTGGCGGTCAACAAGATGGACCTCGTCGACTGGGACGAGAAGGTCTACGAGAAGATCCACAACGAGTTCACGCAGTTCGCGACCAAGCTCAACGTGCCCGACCTCGAGGTCATCCCGATCTCGGCGCTGCAGGGCGACAACGTGGTCAACCGCTCGGAGAACACGCCGTGGTACCACGGCCCGACGCTGATGCACCACCTCGAGCACGTCCACGTGGCCTCCGACCGCGACCTGCAGGACGTCCGCTTCCCGGTCCAGTACGTCATCCGACCGAAGTCCGACGAGTACCACGACTACCGCGGCTACGCCGGCCAGGTCGCCGGTGGCGTCCTCAAGCCCGGTGACGAGGTCGTGGCGCTGCCCAGCGGCCTGCCGTCGAGGATCAAGAAGATCGAGCTCTTCGACAAGGAGATCCCCGAGGCGTTCCCGCCCATGTCGGTCACCGTGCACCTCGAGGACGACATCGACGTCAGCCGCGGCGACATGATCGCGCGTCCCAAGAACGCGCCGAAGCCCAGCCAGGACATCGACGCGATGATCTGCTGGATGACCAACGAGCCGCTGCGCCCGCGCCAGAAGCTCGCCATCAAGCACACGACCCGCACGGGCCGCGCGATGGTCAAGGACGTCCAGTACCGCCTCGACATCAACACGCTGCACCGCGACCAGGAGGCCGGCGAGCTCGGCCTCAACGAGATCGGCCGCGTCCAGCTGCGCACCACGGTGCCGCTGCTGTGCGACCCGTACTCCAAGAACCGCACCACCGGCTCGTTCATCCTGATCGACGAGGCGACCGGCGTCACCGTCGGCGCCGGCATGATCAACTCCGGCTCCTGAGCCGACGAGCGAGGCCCCCGACCGATGTGGTCGGGGGCCTTTCCCTTTCCCGGGGCGCCGAGGAGCCGAGGACGACCGGGGAGCCGTGGCACCGCCGGCGCCCCCTCAGCGCGTGAGGAGCGGCAGCGCGTGCATCGGCAGGATGCCGCCCGACTCCTCGGCGAGGCGTTCTCGATCGATGTCCACCTCGCCGTAGGTCGTGGTGCGTTGGCGCAGCGGGCGGCCCACCGAGTCGGCGATCTCCCTGAACTCGGAGAGGGACTTGGCGCTGCCCTCCTGGGAGCCGGCCATCCGGCTGATGGTCTCCTCCATCAGCGTGCCGCCGAGGTCGTTGACCCCTCCCCGCAGGAGTGCACGGATCATCGGCGGCGGCATCTTGACCCAGCTGGCCTGGATGTTGTCGATGAGTCCGCGCAGGACGATCCGGGCCACGGCATGGACCGCCCTGTTCTCGCGGGCCGTGGGGCCCGGGCGTGCGATGCCTGCGAGGTAGATGGGTGAGCTGGTGTGCACGAACGGAAGTGGCACGAACTCGGTGAACCCTCCGTGTTCGCGTTGGATCTCTGCGATCAGGTGCAGGTGAGCCGCCCAGTGGCGAGGCTCGTCGACGTGGCCGTACATCATCGTCGACGTGGTGGGGATGCCGAGGTCGTGTGCCGTGCTGATCACGTCGACCCAGCTTGCGGTCGGCAGCTTTCCCTTGGTGAGGATCCACCGGACCTCGTCGTCGAGGATCTCGGCCGCGGTGCCGGGGATCGAGTCGAGTCCTGCGTCCCGAGCCGCGGCGAGCCATTCGGGGATGCTGAGGCCGGCTCGGCTCGCCCCGTTGACCACCTCCATCGGTGAGAACGCGTGGAGGTGGATCTCCGGTGCGGCTGACTTGATCGCCCCGGCCAGGTCGAAGTACCCGGTGCCGGGCAGGTCCGGGTGGATGCCGCCCTGCACGCACACCTCGGTCGCGCCGACGTCCCATGCCTGTGCCGCCCGGTCGGCGACCTGTTGCAGGGACAGGCTGTAGGCGTCCACGTCGGTCTTGCGCTGCGCGAAGGCACAGAAGCGGCATCCGACGTAGCAGACGTTGGTGAAGTTGATGTTGCGTGTCACGACGAATGTGATCTCGTCACCCACCACATCTCGTCGGACGTCGTCGGCCAGGCCTGCCAGCGCGTCCAGCTCCGGCCCCTCGAGTGCCTCGAGGAGCGTGATGGTCTCGTCGACGTCGGGGCGATGCCCGTCGGCGGCGCGCGAGAGAGCAGCCACGAACTCGGGCCGCATGGTGCCCGTCTCGGTGGGCAGCGACACGGCGCGACGGGTCTCGGCGGATCGCACGGACTGCGCCAGCTCCTCCCAGTCCCCGTAGACGTCGTCGAAGTCGCCGCGCCGCTCGCTGCGCCTGCCCTCGACGTCGATGCCCACGTGCAGGTCCGTACGCCCCTGGTCCAGCAGGGCCGTCGCGGGCTCCTGCCACGGAATCCCGACCGGACGGACATGGGACCGGGCGAACCCGTCGGCATCGGCGAGCGCACTGACGTGGGGGCGCACACGCGGGTCGATCCACTGGTCCTGGAGGACGTACTCCGGGTGCACGGCCAGCCGTTCACGCAGGGTGACGCCCACTTCGCGGCACAGCCGCTCCAGGTCCTCAGCCAGCGGCCACGGGCGCTCGGGGTTGACGTGGTCGGGGGTCACTGGGGAGATCCCGCCCCAGTCGTCGATGCCTGCGGCGAGGAGCCTGGCCAGCTCGTCGCTGCTCGTGAGGTTCGGCGGCGCCTGGATCCGGATCGCCGGGCCGAGCACGACTCGAGTGGTGGCGATGGCGGCGACGTACTCGTCGATGTCCAGGTCGGGTTGGTGGCGCATCGCTGTCGACTGCTTGGCCAGGAAGTTCTGGACGATGACTTCCTGGATGTGCCGATACTGTCGCGCGACCTTGCGCAGGGCGAGGATCGAGTCCGCACGTTCTTGCGTGGTCTCGCCGATCCCGACCAGGAGTCCCGTCGTGAACGGGATGGCGAGGCGACCGGCGTCCTCGAGCACGCGGAGGCGTACGTCGGGGTCCTTGTCCGGGCTGCCGAAGTGACAGGCCCCGCGTGTCTCGAACAGGCGTCGCGAGGTCG
>JAJPEO010000165.1 GCA_021166815.1 Nocardioides sp. | reverse complement strand
CGCGGGGTCGACGCCAAGTCGCTGACCGTGCCCGAGGCAGGGCACCTCGCGCTGCGCCCGGAGTACGAGTCCAACCTGCGCGGCTACGCCAGCGCGACGCAGCGCGGGGTCCACGCCTGGGTCCTCTACGCCGCCGAGGCGTACGCGGCCGGCGCCGAGGCGAGCCCGCTGCGCGGTTGACCTGCTGCGGGACCACCCTGCAGGCGCCCGGGCAGGCGAACGGCACCCGGCCACGGGGGTCGGGTGCCGTCGCGTACACGTGAATCGCTGGTTACCAAGCGTGCTTCTCGTTCGCTGTGGCGGGGATGTCCCGTCTCATCAGCACCCCATGGGATGGGTGGATCGCCGCGTGGGTACCCGAATCACGTGTTGTCCGGGGTGGACCGCTGTTCAGTTGGGACCGGAGTCCGTCTGAGTCCTTTGTAACCCGCCCCCGGGCCCGGGACAAGGCTTGACTTCACGGGAGGCCTGTGGGCCGGTCAGGCGCTTGCGCGCGTCCTGCGGTGCTGGGCCCAGAGGACTCCGCCCAGGGCCACGGCGCCGGTCACGGCGAGGGCGGCGAGGGTGGGCCGGCCGGGCATGAGCCGCTGTCGCAGGGCGACCGGGCGGGTGAAGGTGAGGATCGGCCAGCCGCGCTCGACGGCGACGCGGCGCAGCTCCTTGTCGGGGTTGACGGCGTACGGGTGGCCGACGACCTCGAGCATGTGCACGTCGGTGATGGAGTCGCTGTAGGCGTAGCACTCGGCGAGGTCGTAGCCCACGTCGGCGGCGAGCTCGACGATGGCCCGGGCCTTCTCCTCGGCGTAGGCGTAGTACTCGATGCCGCCGCTGTACTTGCCGTCCACGATCTCCAGCCGGGTCGCGATGACGCGGTCGGCGCCCAGCATCTGGCCGATCGGCTCGACGACCTCGGAGCCGCTGGCCGAGACGATGACGATGTCGTGGCCGTCGAGGCGGTGCTGCTCGATGAGGTTGACCGCCTCGTCGAAGACCAGCGGCTCGACGGTGTTGAGCAGGGTGTCGGTGACGATCTCGCGGACGGTCGCCACGTCCCAGCCGATGACGAGCTGCGACATGAACTCGCGCATCTTGTCCATCTGGTCGTGGTCGGCGCCGCCGATGAAGAACACGAACTGCGCGTACGCCGACCGCAGCATCGCCCGCCGCGAGATCAGGCCCCCGGCCTGGAACTCCCGCGAGAAGGCCAGGGCGCTCGACTTGGCGATGATCGTCTTGTCGAGGTCGAAGAAGGCCGCGGTGGGGCGGGGCATGCCTGCATCGTAGGGGAGCCTTCGCTGGCCAGCGGGTGTTCACAGGCGCGGGTCCGAGGCGGTTCTCCACAGGTCCTTCGCCACCCGTTCGCCGGGTCCTCGTTGCCTCGGTTGGCTGGGCGGCATGACCCTCCTGCTCGTCACGTGCTCGCCGGACCTGCGTTCCGAGGTGGCCCGGATGGCGGCCGCCTCCGACGTCGGCCTCGCCGTCGTCGCCGACGCGGCGGAGGTGCTGGGCGCCTGGTCGACCGCCTCGTTGGTGCTCGTCGGCGCCGACCTCGCGGAGGCCGTCGCCGGGCTCGCGCCCGCGCGCCGAGCCGGCGTGCACCTGGTCGGCCACGCGGTGGGGGAGGGCGCCTTCCGTGCGGCGGTGCTGCTCGGGGCGGAGTCGGTGGTCGAGCTCCCCGACGGGCTGCCCTGGCTGGGCGAGGTCCTCGCCGACGTGGACGAGCCGAGCGCGGCGGCCCGGGTGATCGGCGTGGTCGGGGGCAGCGGCGGCGTCGGAGCGACGACGCTCGCGTGCGCCCTCGGCCAGGTCGCCGCGCGGCGTGGGCGCGCGGTGCTGCTCGATGCCGACCCGCTCGGGCCGGGCCTGGACCGGCTGCTCGGGCTGGAGGACGCCGCCGGTGTGCGCTGGCCCGACCTGCACGCCACGACCGGGCGGTTGTCGGCGAGGGCGCTGCGCGACACCGTGCCCCGCGCGGGTGGACCGGGGGTGGTCACCTGGGCCGGTGGGGAGCGCCGGCTGGACGCCGCCACCGTGCGGGAGACCCTCACCGCCGCCACGCGTGGTCACGACGTCGTCCTCGTCGACCTGCCCCGTCACGGCGACGGGGTGACGCTCGAGCTGGCCCGCCGCTGCGACCGGCTGCTGGTCGTCTGCCGGGCCAGCATCGCCGGGCTGGCGTCCGCGGGACAGGTCGTGTCCGCCCTCGGGGTGGCCGAGGGGGTGGCGTCGCTGGCGCTGCGCCCGGGACGCGTGGGCGAGTCCGACGCAGCGCAGGTGACCGGTCTCCCGGTCGCGGCCGTGGTGCCCGACCGGCCTCGGGTCGTCGAGGCCCTCGACCTCGGCCTGGGCCCCCTGCCCCGTCGGCGGGGAGCGCTCGCCAGGGTCGCCGCCAGCCTGCTGGAGACGGCCGCGTGAGCACCATCCCGGCCCACGTCGTCGACGACGTACGCCGCCGGCTGGCCGAGCAACCGGGAGAGCTCACGCCGCACCGGGTGGCCCAGGCCCTGCGTGCGACCGGGGCACCCGTGGGGGACGCCGCGGTGCTCGCCGTCCACGACGCCCTCGCCCGCGACGTCCTCGGTGCCGGGGTGCTGGAGCCGCTGCTGCGATTGCCGGGAGTGACCGACGTGGTGGTCAACGGACCCGACCAGGTCTGGATCGAGCGGGGGAGCGGGCTCGAGGCCACCGACGTCCGGTTCGCCGACGACGCGGCCGTGCGCCGCCTGGCCCAGCGCCTGGCCGCGACCGGCGGCAGGCGCATCGACGACGCCACGCCCCATGCCGACGTCCGCCTGCCCGACGGCACCCGCTTCCACGCCGTGCTCGCCCCCACGGCCCGGCCGGGGACGCTGATCTCCCTGCGGGTGCCGCAGTCGCGAGCGTTCACTCTCGACGAGCTGGTCGCCGCGGGCGCCGTTCCGGAGGCCGGCGCGGTGCTGCTGCGGCGTCTGGTGGCCGCGCGGTTGGCGTTCCTGGTCACGGGCGGCACGGGCAGCGGCAAGACCACGATGCTCGCCGCGCTGCTCTCGCTGGTCGACCCGCGCGAGCGGTTGGTGCTGGTCGAGGACTCCAGCGAGCTCCGGCCGGACCACCCGCACGTGGTCGGGCTCGAGGCCCGCCCGCCCAACGTCGAGGGCGCCGGCGAGATCACCGTGCGCACCCTCGTGCGCCAGGCGCTGCGCATGCGCCCCGACCGGTTGGTGGTGGGGGAGGTGCGCGGGGCCGAGGTGGTCGACCTCCTCGCGGCGCTCAACACCGGCCATGCGGGCGGCGCGGGCACCCTCCATGCCAACTCCGCGGCGGACGTGCCGGCTCGCATCGAGGCGCTCGCGCTCGCCGCGGGCCTGACCCGGGAGGCCACGCACAGCCAGCTCGGGGCGGCGCTGGACGCGGTGGTCCACCTCGGGCGCGACCGGTCCGGCTGCCGCCGGGTCGAGGCCGTGGCGGTCCCCCAGCGCGACCCCGACGGACGCGTCGTCATGCGCACCGCGGTCGCCTTCGTCGACGGCGAGGTCCGGCCCGGAGCCGCCGCAGCCCGCTTGGACGCGCTGCCCGACGAGCGGGCGACGTGACCGCGATCTGGGCGGCTCTGACCGCTGCCGCGGCCGTCCTGTACGCCACCCCGCCGCGCCCTCGGTCGGCCCGGTCGCTGCCGGCCCGGTCGCTGCCGACGGGCGCTCCGCCGCGACGGTGGCAGGGCCTGCCCTGGTGGGTCGCGGCGCGACGCCGTCGCGCGGACGCCGACGCGGTGCTCGGGGTCTGCGACGCCCTGGCCACCGAGATGCTGGCCGGTCGTCCCCCGGGTGAGGCGCTCGCGTCGGCGGGTGTGCAGTGGGCCCCGCTGCGGCCGGTGGTCGAGGCGTTCCACCTCGGTCTGGACGTGCCGGAGGCGTTGCGGCGACTGGCCGTGGAGCGGCCCGGCGCCGCGGACCTGCGGCTGCTCGCCGCTGCCTGGCAGGTGTCGCACGCCTCGGGCCACGGCCTCGCGCGGGCGGTCGGGCGCACCGCGGCCGGCATCCGGCACCGTCGCCGGACCCGTCGCGTGGTCGAGTCCGAGCTCGCCTCGGCGCGGGCGACCGCGCGCCTGGTCTGCGTGCTGCCGTTCGCGGTGCTGCTCGCGGGGTCAGGGGCGGCCGGGGACCCGTGGCGTTTCCTGCTGGCCACGCAGGTGGGGCTCGCCTGCCTGGTGGGCGGGCTGGCGCTCATCGCGGCCGGGCTGGCGTGGATCGAGACGATCGCGGGCCGGGCGGCTCCGCCGTGAGCGGGTCCGTGCTGTTCAGTGCGCTTGCCGCCGGTGCGGCCGTGCTGGCGTCGTCGGGGCGGCCCACGGTGTCGGTGCC
>JAJPEO010000163.1 GCA_021166815.1 Nocardioides sp. | reverse complement strand
GTCGAGGTCATCGGCGGCATCGAGCCCGCCCGGTCGCTGATCCTCGCCGCGCTCGAGCACGGCGCCAGCGTCGTGACCGCCAACAAGGCCCTGCTCGCCGAGGACGGCTCCACCCTGTTCAAGGCTGCCGACGCCGTCGGGCGCGACCTCTACTACGAGGCGGCCGTCGCCGGCGCCATCCCGATCCTGCGGCCGCTGCGCGAGTCCCTGGCCGGTGACAAGGTCACCCGGGTGCTGGGCATCGTCAACGGCACGACCAACTTCATCCTCGACAAGATGGACACTTCCGGGGCCGGCTTCAGCGAGGCGTTGGAGGAGGCCCAGGAGCTGGGCTACGCCGAGGCCGACCCGACTGCCGACGTCGAGGGCTTCGACGCCGCGGCCAAGGCGGCCATCCTCGCCCGCCTGGCGTTCCACACGCGCGTCACCGCCGCGGACGTCCACCGCGAGGGCATCTCGGAGGTCACCGCAGCCGACGTCGCCAGCGCACGGGAGATGGGGTCGGTGGTCAAGCTGCTGGCCATCTGCGAGCTGCGTGACGGCCAGGTGGCCGCCCGCGTCCACCCGGCGATGATCCCGCGCTCCCACCCGCTGGCCGCCGTGCGCGGGGCGTTCAACGCGGTGGTCGTCGAGTCCGTGGCCGCCGGTCAGCTGATGTTCTACGGCCCCGGCGCCGGGGGCGCGCCCACCGCAAGTGCCGTGCTGGGCGACCTGGTGACCGTCGCGCGCCACCGCCTCTCCGGCACCCGCGGCGCCGGCGAGTCCGCCTACGCCGACCGCGCCGTGCTGCCCATGGGCGACACGGTCACCCGCTACCACGTGGCGATCGACGTGGCCGACCGCACCGGTGTGCTCGCCGCGGTCGCCCAGACCTTCGCCGAGCACGGCGTGTCGATCCAGACCGTGCGCCAGGAGGGCCGCGACGACGAGGCCCAGCTGGTCGTCGTGTCTCACGCCGCTACCGACGCGGCGCTGAGCGCGACCGTCGACTCGCTTCGACAGATGGACATCGTGCGCGAGGTCACCTCGGTGATGCGCGTGGAAGGCGGAGACGAATGAGCGGGCACCGCACCAACGGCCAGTGGCGAGGGGTCATCGAGGAGTACCGCGACCTCATCGATCTGCTGCCCGAGGACCTCGAGCCGGTCACCCTCCGCGAGGGCGGCACCCCGCTCGTGCGCTCGGGGTGGCTGTCGGGCCTCACCGGTGGTGAGGTCTGGCTCAAGGTGGAGGGCAACAACCCGACCGGGTCGTTCAAGGACCGCGGCATGACCACGGCCCTCTCACTCGCCCGCCACGAGGGCGCCGAGGCGGTCGTGTGCGCCTCGACCGGCAACACCTCCGCCTCGATGGCCGCGTACGCCGCCCACGCCGGGCTCAAGCCCCTCGTGCTCATCCCCGAGGGCAAGATCGCCGCCGGCAAGATGGCCCAGGCGGTCATGCACGGCGCGCAGATCATCATGGTCCGCGGCAACTTCGACCACTGTCTCGACATGGCCCGCGGCCTGGCCCGGGACTACCCCGTGGCGCTGGTCAACTCGGTCAACCCCGCGCGTCTGGAGGGCCAGAAGACCGCGGCCTTCGAGATCGTCGACTTCCTCGGCGACGCCCCCGACTTCCACCTCCTCCCGGTCGGCAACGCCGGCAACATCTCGGCCTACTGGATGGGCTACACCCAGTACGCCCAGCTGGGCCGGGCCTCCAGGCGCCCGGTGATGCGCGGGTTCCAGGCCGAGGGCGCCGCTCCGCTGGTCACCGGCGAGCCGTTCCCCGACCCCGAGACCAAGGCCACCGCCATCCGCATCGGCAACCCCGCCTCGTGGCACCTCGCCGAGCAGGCGGCCAAGGAGTCCGACGGCCGTTTCGCCGCGGTGTCCGACGACCAGATCCTGGCCGCCCAGGCCGAGCTGGCCCGTCGCGACGGCGTCTTCGTGGAGCCCGCGTCCGCTGCTGGCGTGGCGGGCATGCTGGCCGAGCTCGCCGCGGGGGAGTCGTACGCCGGCGCGACGGTCGTCATCACCGTCACCGGGCACGGCCTCAAGGACACCGCGACGGCCCTGGAGTTCTTCACCGCCCAGCACGACATCGTCGACACGGTGGTCGACGCCGACGTCGAGGCCGCCGCGAAGGCCGCCGGCCTCTGACATGCCGACCTTCGTCGAGGGCCCCGTCCGGGTCAGCGTCCCCGCGACGTCGGCCAACCTCGGGCCCGGCTTCGACTCCCTCGGGATCGCCCTGTCGCTGCGCGACGAGCTGGAGGCGGAGGTCCGTCCCGCCGGACTGCTGGTCGAGGTGACGGGCGCGGGCGCCACGGGCGTCCCGCGCGACGAGCGCCACCTGGTGGTCCGGGCGATGCGCGCGACGTTCGAGCTGGTGGGGGAGCAGCCCCCGGGGCTGCGCCTGGCCTGCCACAACCGCATTCCCCACAGCCGTGGCCTGGGGTCCTCGTCGGCCGCGATCGTGGCGGGCGTGACGCTCGCCCGTGCGCTGGTGGCCGGCGGCCAGCTGCTGCTGTCGGACGAGGCGCTGTTCGACCTCGCGGCCGACCTGGAGGGGCATCCCGACAACGTCGCGCCCGCCTTCTACGGCGGGTTCACCATCGCGGGCCGCGAGGACGACCACTGGTACTCCGTCCGTTCGGGGGTCGATCCCCGTGTCGGCGCGGTGGTGTTCGTCCCGCCCTCGCCGCTCGCCACGTCGGTGGCGCGCGACCTGCTCCCCGACGTCGTCGACCACGCCTCGGCGGCGGCCAACTCCGGGCGGGCAGCCCTGCTGGTGGCCGCGCTGGCCGGCCAGCCCGAGCACCTCCTGGCGGCGACGCGTGACTGGCTGCACCAGGAGCAGCGTCGCCCCGCCATGCCGCACTCGCTCCAGCTGGTCGACCAGCTGCGTGCCGACGGCATTGCGGCGGTGGTGTCCGGGGCCGGTCCGACCGTCCTGGCGTTCGGGACCGCCGACGCCACCGACCTCATGGCCCGCTGTCCGGCGGGCTGGGAGTGCTACGGGCTGTCGATCGATCCTGTGGGCGCCAGCCTGCTAGCCTGAGCCCGCGCCTTTCGGCGCGCGTCGTGCCGGCCCCTCGGCCGCGAGCACGACATTCATCTCCAGTCTCGCTGCGCAGGGCCACGTCGGTGGTGATCGCGGCGACGTACGTGCGAAGGACCCACGTGACCGAGACTCCCGCAACGGCGGAAGCACAGACCTCCCAGGCCCCGGCGAAGAAGCGCGGAGGCGGCCTGACCTCGATGCTCCTGGCCGACCTGAAGTCCATGGCTGCGGGCCTGGGCGTGCCCGGCGCCGGCTCCATGAAGAAGGCGCAGCTCATCGAGGCCATCAAGGCGGCCCAGGGTGCTCCCCGCGGCTCCTCCTCGGCCCCCGCCCAGACGGGTGCTGACGTGCCGGCCGGTACGAAGGCCGCTCGGAAGCAGGAGTCGGCCGCCGAGGAGCAGCAGCCTGCCGCCGACGAGCGGTCCCGGGACAGGCAGGAGAAGTCGCGCCAGCCCCAGGACGGCCAGCAGGACGGCAAGGACGACCAGCAGGGCGGCAAGAACAAGCAGGGCAAGGACCAGGGCAAGGACCGGTCCGCGCGGAAGCAGGGCAAGTCGGCGGACCAGGGCAGTCAGGACGAGGGCCGCAAGGACGAGGGCCGCAAGGAGCCCCAGGCGAGGGGCGAGGGCGGCGCGAACCAGCAGTCGTGGCAGAACCAGCAGGGCCAGAACCAGCAGCCGCAGCAGCAGAACCAGCAGGCTCAGAACCAGAACCAGCAGGCTCAGCACGCGCAGCAGGACCAGGACGACGACGGCGAGGGCGGCAGCCGCCGCAACCGACGCCGTCGCGGTCGCGACCGCACGGTGACGCGTCAGGGCGGTCGCAACGAGCCAGACACCACGATCCTCGAGGACGACGTGCTGGTGCCCGCCGCCGGCATCCTCGACGTGCTCGACAACTACGCCTTCGTGCGGACCTCCGGCTACCTCCCCGGCACCGAGGACGTCTACCTGTCGCTGTCGATGGTCCGCAAGTACGGCCTGCGGCGCGGGGACGCGGTCGTCGGGCAGGTGCGCCAGCCGCGCGAGGGCGAGCGACGCGAGAAGTTCAACCCGATGGTGCGCATCGACAGCGTCAACGGGGTGGACCCCGAGGCGGCCAAGGACCGTGTGGAGTTCACCGAGGCGACGCCGGTGCACCCGAGCCAACGCCTGCGGCTCACGACCGACGAGGCCAACACGATCGGCCGTGTGATCGACGTGGCCGCGCCGCTGGGCAAGGGACAGCGTGGCCTGGTTCTGGCTCCGCCGCGCACCGGCACGACCACGCTGCTGAAGTCGGTGGCGACGTCCATCGCCACCAACAACCCCGAGTGCCACGTGATGGTGGTCCTGGTCGACACCCGGCCCGAGGAGGTCACCGACTTCCAGCGCGCGGTCAAGGGCGAGGTCATCGCCTCGACGTTCGACCGGGAGCCGTCCGACCACACCCTGGTCGCCGAGCTGGCGATCGAGCGGGCGAAGCGGCTGGTCGAGATGGGCCACGACGTCGTCGTGCTGCTCGACTCGCTCACCGCGCTGGGTCGGGCGTACAACCTCGCTGCTCCGGCCAACGGTCGGGTGCTCAGCGGGGGAGTGGACGCCTCGGCGGTCCACCCGACGAAGCAGTTCTTCGGGGCTGCCCGCAACATCGAGGACGGCGGTTCCCTCACGATCCTGGCGTCGGTGCCGGTCGAGACGGGGTCCCAGGCCGACGAGTTCTTCCTCGAGGTGCTCAGCGGCGCCGCCAACCTCGAGCTGCGCCTGAGCTCGGAGCGGGCCGGGCTCGACCTCGTGCCCGCGGTGGACGTGACCCGCTCGCGCACGCGCCACGAGGAGCTGCTCCTCGCGCCGGCCGAGAGCGCGGTCGTGGGCGAGGTCCGTCAGAAGCTGGCTGCCGTGCGCACCCAGCAGGAGCTCGTCAAGGTCCTCAGCGGCAGGTGAGGACCTGCGCCACCCGGAATGACCGGATTGGCGCGCTGGTTGTACCCGGTGGCACACTTGTGCGCCGGTTCCGGTTCACGCTCTCGCATCCGCGCGGGGGCGACCCGGAGCAATGAGAGGACACCATGAAGAAGGACACCCACCCCGACTACGTCGAGACCCAGGTCTCCTGCACCTGCGGCTCGACGTTCACCACGCGCAGCACCAAGACCGACGGCGTCATCCGCGCCGACGTCTGCTCGCAGTGCCACCCGTTCTACACCGGCAAGCAGAAGATCCTCGACACCGGCGGCCGCGTCGCCCGCTTCGAGGCCCGCTACGCCAAGAAGCAGGGCTAGCGACCTCCCGAGCGCCGACCTCCCCGCAGCAGCGGGGGGTCGGCGCTCGGCCTTTCCCCTGCACCCCGGAGCGGTGTGGGGTGGCCAGCACCGGGCCCCACCATAAGTGGAGAACAACACCCCCCCCGGGGGGGGATCAAGGGGGGAGCCCGGGG
>JAJPEO010000151.1 GCA_021166815.1 Nocardioides sp. | reverse complement strand
AGGCCGACGTGGTCGCGAGTCCGGCAGCGTCCTTGTCGACGGCGACGACCGCGGCGCCCTCCTGCACCAGCCGTACCGCGGTGGCGCGTCCGATCCCGGAGGCAGCCCCGGTCAGCAGCACGCGCTTGCCCGCGAAGCGCTGCAGCCCGCTCACGCGGAGCCCGATGCCGCGGCGCGGCCAGCCCGGCGGCCGAAGTAGGAGCCGTCGCCGAGCGACGTGCCGCTGATGTAGCCGTCGCCGTGGATGCCGGAGGTGGTCCGCCCGGCGGCGAAGAGGCCCGGGACGGGGTTGCCCGACAGCGACAGGACCGACCCGTCGGGAGTCGTGTGCAGTCCCCCGAGAGTGAAGCCCGCGACGCCGGTGCCGCCGGCCGCGCTGTCGCGCCCACCGGGGTTGAAGCCCGCGGCGACGTCGACGGCGGCGTACGGCGCGGTGAGCGGCCGCAGCCACTGCGAAGCCTTGTGGAAGTACGGGTCCTCGCCCTGCTCGGCGAAGCGGTTGTACGCCGTCACCGTCGCCTCGAGCGAGCCCGCCGGCATGCCGAGGTCCTGCTCGAGCTCGGCGAGGGTCTCGGCGGCGTGGGTCGGTCGGACGCCCCAGAGGTCGCCGTCGGGGATCTCCTCGAAGCACGTCTCGTCGGCGATCACCCAGTAGGGCGCCGGCTGGTGGCTGACGGCGGCGTGGCTGACGGTGCCGGGATAGGTGTCCTCGTTGACGAACCGCTGCCCCAGCGCGTTGACCAGGATGCCGCGCGCGGCGAGCGCCGGCAGGAACGTCAGCGCCACCTCGTGGGCGTGCATGCGTCGGGTCGCCGCCCCGACGTCCTGGGCCATCCGGATGCCGGAGCCGTCGTCGAGGCCGTCGCTGACCTTGGCGTGCCCGACCAGGGCCGGCGCGTGGTCGGCGAGCATCTGCTCGTTGTCCACGAAGCCGCCGGTTGTCAGCACGACGCCGCGCCGGGCGCGCAGCACGCGCTCGGAGCCGTACTGCCTGACCCTGACGCCGGCCACCCGGCCGTCCTCGGCGACCAGCGAGGTCGCGCGCGTGTCGACGAGCGTACGCACGCCCGCCGCCTGGGCGGCCGCGACGAGGGCGTCCATCAGCACCTTGCCCGCGAAGAACGGCGCGGGCGGCCGGTGGCCGCGCGGCGCCGGTGTGGCGAGCGTGTCGAAGGGCCAGCTGTTCTCACCGAGCCACATCAGGCCGTCGGTGGTGGGCGGCATCCACGTCGGCGCGTCGTACAGGCTCGGCCGGAACTCGACCCCGTGGTCGACCAGCCAGCCGAAGTGGTCGGCGCTGTCGTCGCAGTAGAGCCGCAGCTTCTCCTCGTCGGCGTGGGGCCCGAGGGCCGCCCTCAGGAAGGCGAACATGGACTCCGGGGAGTCCTCGAAGCCGCACGCCTCCTGCACGGAGGTGCCGCCGCCGAGGTAGACCTCCCCGCCGGAGAGCGCGGAGGACCCGCCCGGGTGCGAGGCGCGCTCGACGACCAGGACGGACGCGCCGGCCTCCGCCGCCGAGATGGCGGCGCAGGCTCCGGCGATGCCGAAGCCGACCACGAGGACGTCGACGACCTCCGGGGCCTGGTCGGCGCCGGGCGTGCTCATGGCCGGGAGAACGCGGCCAGCGGCTCGGAGCCGGACCAGTCGTGGCCCCAGTACGAGTCCGCGGTGATCTCCTCCGCGGTGTAGTACGCCTCGTCGACGAGCATCCCCTCGGTGCCGTACTCGAGGTCCCAGCCGCCGGGGGCGCGGACGTAGAAGGAGACCATCTTGTCGTTGGTGTGCCGGCCCAGCGTCGAGGAGATCGAGAAGCCGCGGCGCTTGACCTCGTCGAGGGCCCGGCCGACGGCGTCGAGCGAGTCGACCTCCATCATCAGGTGCACCAGGCCCGGCGCCTCCCCGTGGGGGGCGGGAGCGACGGCGAGGCTGTGGTGGCGCTGGTTGACGCCCATGAAGCGCACGCGGCGCGGGGGCGCGTCGGCCGACGCCGGCCCGCCCATGCGGATCGCGCCGCGGGGCAGGAAGCCGAGCACCTCGGTGTAGAACGACACCGTCTCGTCCATCGCGGTGGTGGGGAGGACGACGTGGCCCATCCCCTGCTCGCCCGTGACGAACGTCTGCGTCCACCGGGTGCGAACGGGGTCGTGGTCCAGGACCGGTCCGAAGAAGACCTCCACCGGCGTCCCGGCCGGGTCCTCGAAGAGCAGGCCCGCCTCCACGCGGCGCTCGTCGCACTCGCGCTGGGTCAGCTCCTTGACCCCGAAGCCGGCGGCCTCGACCGCACGACCGACGCGGGCCAGCGCGAACTGGTCGCGGACCTCCCACCCGACGGCGAGCACGCGGTCGTTCTCGCCGGGCAGCACGATCAGGCGCGCCTCCCGCTCGTCCATGCGCAGGTAGAGCCCGTCGGCGTGGGGGCCGGTGGTCTCGGCCAGGCCGAGCGCCTCGACGGTGAGCTCACGCCAGCGCGGCACGTCGGTCGTCTGGACCCGGAGGTATCCGAGGCCTCGAATGTCGGTCATGGGGTGACTCCTCAGATCATCGAGAGCATGGGACCGGGCGGCGGGGTGACCCCGATGTCGGTCAGCGCCGACACGTGGAACACCGCCCCCGGGACGTGGATGGCGTGCGCGAGGCCCATGTGGCCATCACGCCAGAACCGCTGGATGGGGTTGTCCATGCGCAGGCCGTTGCCGCCGGAGCGGGCCACGACCTCGTCCATGGCACGCACCGCGCGCCACGCGGCGGCCACCTGCGTACGCCGCGACTCGGCGCGCTCGGCGAAGGTCACCTCGCGGCCTGCCTCGGCGGCGTCGTAGAAGCGCGAGACGTTGTCGAGCATCGCCGTGCGGGAGGCCTTGATCTCCTCGGCCGCGGCGCCGATCGCGTAGAGCACGTACGGGTCGTCGGTGGCACGGGTGCCGGTCACCTGGACGCGCGTCTTCTGGTAGGCCAGGTGCGCGGCGAGCGCGCCCTCGGCGATGCCGATGACGGCGCTGGTGATGCCCATCGGGAAGGCCGTGGTGAACGGGATGTGGTACGTCGGGTTGGTCAGCCCCGCCTCGCGCGGCTGCGAGCCGTCCATGAACTTGGAGAACGGGATGACGCGGTTCTCGGGGATGAAGGCGTCCTTGACGATGATGTCCTTGGAGCCGGTGCCGCGCAGGCCGACGACGTCCCAGCTGTCCTCGACGATCTCGTAGTCCGAGCGCGGCAGGATCACGTGGTAGTTCTGCGGCGGCATGAGCCGCTCGCCCTCGGCGTCGCCCATGAAGGCGCCCAGGAAGATCCAGTCGCAGTGGTCGGTGCCCGAGGAGAACTGCCAGCGGCCGTTGAAGATGTAGCCGCCGTCGACCGGGCGCAGGACGCCCATCGGGGCGTACGGCGAGGCGATCCAGGTGTCGTTGTCCTTGCCCCAGATCTCCTCCTGCACCTGGGGGTCGCACATCGCCATCTCCCAGGGGTGGACGCCCACGATGCCTGCGACCCAGCCGGTGGAGCCGTCGAGGGAGGCGATCCGCATGACGGTCTCGGCGAAGTCGCGCGGGTGCGCCTCGGCGCCGCCGTACTTCGCGGGCTGGAGCATCCGGATCACGCCGGTGTCGCGCAGCAGCTTGGCGGCCGCGTCATCGAGGCGGCCGAGCCGCTCGTTGGACTCGCCGAGCGCCGCGATCTCCTCGGCGCGCTCCTCGACGGCGTCGAGTGCTGGGTTGGTCATGATGCCTCCTGAAGTCTGTGGCTCCACGCTGTCAGCAGTGCGGCGGCGCCACCTGCGGTCCTCCCGGTGACCGGGACCCTGCCGAGGTGGGATCAGGCGTCGTACGAGACCTTGACGACCGGCGCGGTCGCCCGCGCCTGGCAGGACAGGATGATCCCGTCGGCCAGGTCGGCCTCCTCGAGCACCTCGTTGCGCTCGAGCTCGACCGTGCCCTCCTGCAGCACGCACGCGCACGCGCTGCAGGCACCCTCCCGGCAGGAGTACGGAGCCGGACGACCCGCTGCCAGCAGGACGTCGAGCAGCCTGGCGCCAGCGGGCCACTCGTGGGTCGTGACGTCGCCGTCGAGCTCGACCACGAGCTCCGCCGTCACGCCGGCGCCGTCGTCGACCGCGGTGGGCAGCTCCACCTCCGCGAAGGGGTCGCCCTCCAGGGAGGTGAAGACCTCCTGGTGGACCCGCTCGCGCGGCATCCCGAGGCCGGTGAGGGTGCGCGCGGCGAGGTCCATGAACGGACCCGGCCCGCACACGAAGGCCTCCCGGTCGTCGTACGGGGCCAGCAGGTGGCGCAGCGCGGGCTCGGTCGGCAGGCCCTGCACCGACTCCAGCCAGTGCACGACCGACAGCCGGTCGGGGAACTCCGCGGTCAGCGCCACGAGCTCGTCGCGGAAGATGACCGACGCCTCGTCGCGGTTGGCGTAGACCAGGGTTACGCGGCCCTTGCCGCCGTGCAGGGCGCTCTTGAGGATCGACAGCACCGGCGTGATGCCGCTCCCGCCGGCGAGCAGCAGGAAGTCGGTGTCGAGGTCGGCCGGCACGAAGGTGCCCGCGGGAGGCAGCACCTCCAGCTCGTCACCGGCGGTGACGTTGTCGCACAACCAGTTGGACGCGTACCCGTCACGGGTGCGCTTCACCGTCACCTTGAGCCGGTCGTCACGCAGCGGCGAGGAGGACAGCGAGTAGCACCGCGCCGCCCCGCCCGCTCGGTCCGAGGGGACCCGCACGGTGAGGAACTGGCCCGGCCGGTAGTCGAACCGGTCCTCGCCCAGGGCCTCGAGCACCAGGGAGTGGGCGTCGGCCGTCTCCTTGACGACCTCGACCACACGGACGCGTGCCATCGTCAGCCCACCCGTACGGCAGCGTCGC
>JAJPEO010000149.1 GCA_021166815.1 Nocardioides sp. | reverse complement strand
CACGCGTGCGGCACGGTCGCGGTCGGCGTCGTCGACCAGGTTGCCCATCCAGCGCAGCGCCAGCGTCATCAGCCAGTCCGAGCGCATGCCGGACGGACCAAGCGTGGCGACGACCTTGGGGATGGTCGCGACGCCGGCGAGACGGCGAGCGATCGAGAACGCCTCGCCGTAGTGCTCCACCAGCGTGGCCCGCCACGCCTCCCCGAGGGACTCCTGCGAGGCCAGCATCTCGGCGACGAGCCGACCGGTCTCCAGGCCGTAGTCGATGCCCTCGCCGTTGAGCGGGTTGACGCACGCGGCGGCGTCGCCGATGAGCGCCCAGTTGGCGCCCGCGACGTTGCTGACGGCCCCGCCCATCGGCAGGAGCGCCGACGCGGGCATCCGCAGCTCGCCGCTGAGCCCGAACTCCTCGCCGATCGTGTCGGCGTACGTCTGCATGAGCGGCTTGATCGCCACGTCGGCGGGCCGCTTGTCGGTGGCCAGCGTCCCCGCGCCGAGGTTGACCTGGCCGTTGCCGAGCGGGAAGACCCAGCCGTAGCCGGAGACGATGTCGCCCTGCTCGTCGCGCAGCTCCAGGTGCGAGCTGATCCAGGGGTCGTCAGAGCGGGTGGAGTCGACGTACGAGCGGCCGGCCACCGCGTAGACGGTGTCGCGGTGCCACTCCCGGCCCAGGATCTTGCCCAGCGGGGAGCGCACGCCGTCGGCCACGACGAGCCGCTTGCACGCGATCTCGAAGGTGCCGGCGCTGCGGTCGAGGCCTCGGAACTCCACCGCGGCGACCCGGCCGGCCGACATGCGCACGCCGACGGCGCGAGCACCGTCGACGGCCAGCGCGCCGCTCTTGATCGCGGTGGTGCGCAGGTGGTCGTCGAGCTCGGTGCGCGGCACGGCCGAGCCCCAGTCCGGCAGGGAGCTGCCGGGCACCGCCCACGGCAGGTGCAGGGTCTGCCCGAAGCCGTGGGCGCGCAGGCCCTCGGTGACGATGTGGCTGCGGGTCCAGTCCTCCAGGCCGAGGCGCTGGAGCTCCGCGATGGCCCGCGGGGTGAGCCCGTCACCGCACGTCTTGTCGCGCGGGAAGACGGCGGCGTCCGCCAGGACCACGTCGAGGCCGGCGCGCGCCGCCCAGGCAGCGGCCGCGGAGCCGGCCGGGCCGGCGCCGACGACGAGGACGTCGGTCGAGGTGGGGATGCTCACCGGCGGATTCTCTCAGACCGTCCCGGCGCCGAGGAAACCGCGAGGAGGCTCCTCACACCTCCCGGCCGCTCCTCACCGGACGACGCGCAGCCGCACGCTCACCACCGCGCTGCGACCGGCCGGCGTGATCGCCCGCGCCCGAAGGCGATAGGTGCCCGCTCGCAGCCTCACCCCGCCCACCCGGGCGGTCAGGCGGAACCGGCTCCGGCCGGCAGGCAGCGACTTCGCGAAGCGGGCCGCCGGCCGGGTCGAGCCGCGTCGGACGAGGACGAACCGTACGCGGGCCTTCGTCGAGAGCCCGATCGTCACGCGGGTACGCGTCAGTCGACGCCGTGGCGAGGTGATCTCGATGCGGTGCCGGCTCAGGCGCAGGCGGGTGATCCGCGGCGCGGGCACTGCATGGCGCAGCCGCGCGTGGATCAGCCCTCGAGTCTGCTGCTGGCTCTGTCGCTCCCACACCAGCGCCAACGAGGCAGACGAGCCCGCCGCCCAGCCGAGGGTGCGGACGTCGCGGGCGAGCTCGACCGGCGTGGTGGTCCAGCCCTTCTCCGTGAGCGTGCGGGCCGCGAGACGCCATTCACCCGGCGTGCCGTACCGCCATGCCACGTGGAGCTCCCCGTTGCCCGTGGCGAGCGCGTACGCGTCAGCGACGGATTCGGTCGCCAGGCTCTGCGCCGGCTGCCACGTGTCACCCTCGGCGTGGCGCCACCGCAGGTGCGCCACGCCGTCGATCAGCTGGGTCCACAGCACGTGCGGGTTGCCCCGGAGCATCACCACGTGGACGCCGTCGACCAGCTCCGGGCCGGTCAGCCCGATCGGTGCCGCCCACCCCGAGCCGGCAGGTCGGCGGGCCAGCTGGACCGCGTATCGCTCAGGGACGGTCTGGATCATGGCCGTCCACGAGACCGCCACGGCGCCACCGGGGTCGGCCGAGACCCACGGGTCGAAGACGTCCAGCCCCACCTGCGAGAGCGTCACCGGCGACGACCACGTGCCGGCGCTAGGACGCGTGACCGACTCGATCGTGTCGCAGGAGCTGCACATCCACGCCACCGTGGCCGTGCCCGCACCATCGACCGCGAGGGAGGGCCGGGTGGCGACCTTCCCGGCCTGGCTGAGGTCCACCGGGCCGACCCATGCGCCCTCCGGGGTGCGGGTCATCGCCTGGATCTTGCTCTGCGAGGTGCTCGTCCAGGCCGTCCACACCACGAGCAGCTCGCCGGCGCTGGTCGCCACGGCGCGGATCCCCCGGATCTCGGGCCACGTCGCCGACAGGGTGCCCGGGAGCTCGCTCCAGTGCCCCTGGGCACGGGTCGAGGTGCGGACGACCTCACCCACGGGGGTCCTCGCCTCCCACACCGCCACCGCCCGCCCGGCGGAGTCGCGGACCAGGGTGTGCCCGTCGACCCCGCTGCTGCCCGGGACCCGGGTCGGTGTCGACCAGGCGCCGCCCGCCGCCCGTACCGCCGACACCACCTCCGGGTCCGGACCCTGGCGCCAGGTCGCGACTGCCTGGTCGCCGTCGAGCAGCACCACCCGCGGTGTGGTGGAGGCGACGGCCGGGTCGCTGACGACCTCGGCCGCACCCCACTCGGTGGGCGTCGCTCCCGACGCCGGGACGCCGGGGACGGCGAGGCCGAGCCCCGCTGCGATCACCCCGAGCGCGATCAGGCTGGTGGTCCGTCGTCCGCTGCGCATCGTTCCCCCGTGACTGGAGCGTCAGTAGCTGAAGGTGGTGGCACCCTCGTCGCCGATCCACTCCCACATCGGCACCGTGCCGCCCTTGTCGGCCCCCTTGATCAGGGTCTGGTCGGTGAGGCCCTTGGCGTCGACGCAGATCGGGCAGACCAGGTAGGTGCCCCCAGCCGCGACGTACCGCTCCATGAGGCTCTCCAGCGACGGGCAGCCCTGGCAGGCGGTGGCCGTGGCCACGCCCTCCATCGCCAGTCGCACTGCTTCCTTGGTCAGGAACATGAGGGTCGGGCGCCCGGACTCCGCGGCGCCGACGGCGACCAGGAACGCGACCGTGACCTTCTCCGCGTCCTCCAGGCCGGTGGTGAGTGAGATGACTGCCTTGCCCATGGTTTCCTCCCGTGGCGTGATGGGCGTCCATGACAACCCCTGGCGCCACGGCCGCGCACTTCACGATCTGTAGTGGCACCCGCTCCCGGCTGGTGACAGCACGCCCCCGCGGGCCGTAGCGTTCCTCCATGCCGAGCTACGGCCAGTTCTGCCCGGTCTCGAAGACCGCTGAGCTCCTCTGCGAGCGGTGGATGCCGCTCGTGCTGCGCGAGCTGATGTGCGGGTCCACCAGGTTCGGCGAGATCCAGCGCGGCATCCCGCCGATCTCCCCCGCCCTGCTCGCCAAGCGCCTCAAGCAGCTCCAGGCGGCCGGGGTCGTGACCCGTACCGCCGACGGCCCGCGCGCCACCTACGAGCTGACCGAGGCCGGGTGGGAGCTCTACCCCCTCATCGAGGCGATGGGCGTGTGGGGCCAGCGGTGGGTGCGCAGCACGTACGGACCAGACGAGCTCGACCCGACGGTGCTGATGTGGGACATGCACCGGATGCTGCGCCCCGAAGGGCTCGCCGACGCGCGCA
Source organism: Nocardioides sp. (assembly GCA_021166815.1). Taxonomy (GTDB): domain Bacteria; phylum Actinomycetota; class Actinomycetes; order Propionibacteriales; family Nocardioidaceae; genus Nocardioides. The sequence continues at coordinate 2,048 of JAJPEO010000149.1, read as the reverse complement.
CGGTCATCGAGTTCTGGATCCGGGACGCGCCGCCCCGGCGCACGACGTACTGGCTGGTCGTGGACGACGGGATCGACCTGTGCCTGGTCGACCCCGGGCGCGACGTCGACGTGCGCGTCGAGACCGACCTGAAGTCGCTCACCCAGGTGTGGATGGGCGACCTGACGATGGCGAACGCCTGCGAGTCGGGGCGCATCCACCTGCTCGGCCCGCCCGACCTCGTACGACGCCTGCCCGAGTGGCTCGGGCACCACCCCGTGCTGGGCGGCATCCCCGCGGCCTCCACCGAGTCCTGAGCAGACGGCAACGGGCCCCGGCCTCCCTGAGGGAGACCGGGGCCCGTCCGGGACTCGATCAGCTCTGGTAGGAGCCGAAGTCGAAGTCGTCGAGTGCCACTGCCTGCGACGACGGACCGAAGTCGTAGTCGTAGGAGTCGTAGCCGGTGACCGAGTAGGCCGCTGCGCGCGCCTCCTCGGTCGGCTCGACGCGGATGTTGCGGTAGCGCTCCAGGCCGGTGCCGGCCGGGATCAGCTTGCCGATGATCACGTTCTCCTTCAGGCCACGGAGGCTGTCGGAGCGGCCGTTGATCGCGGCGTCGGTGAGCACCCGGGTGGTCTCCTGGAAGGAGGCCGCCGAGAGCCACGACTCGGTCGCGAGCGAGGCCTTGGTGATGCCCATGAGGACCGGGCGACCGGAGGCCGGCTTGCCGCCCTCGGAGACCACGCGCCGGTTCTCCTCCTCGAACCGCACCCGGTCGACCAGGTCGGACGGGAGCAGGTTGGTGTCACCGGACTCGATCACCGTGATCCGGCGCAGCATCTGCCGCACGATGATCTCGATGTGCTTGTCGTGGATCGACACGCCCTGGGACCGGTAGACCTCCTGGACCTCGTCCACGAGGTGCTCCTGGGCCTTGCGGACACCGAGGATGCGCAGCACGTCCTGCGGGTCGGGCGTACCGGAGGTGATGTGGTGGCCGACCTCGATGTGCTGGCCCTCCTCGACGTTGAGGCGCGAGCGCTTCGACACGGGGATCTCGAGGACCTCCGAGCCGTCGTCGGGGGTGACCAGGACCAGGCGGGCCTTGTCGGTCTCCTCGATGGTGACGCGTCCGGCCGCCTCGGAGATCGGCGTACGACCCTTGGGCGAGCGGGCCTCGAAGAGCTCGACCACGCGGGGCAGACCCTGCGTGATGTCGTCCGCGGAGGCCACACCACCGGTGTGGAAGGTACGCATCGTCAGCTGCGTGCCGGGCTCACCGATCGACTGGGCGGCGATGATGCCGACCGCCTCACCGATGTCGACCAGCTTGCCGGTGGCCAGCGAGCGGCCGTAGCACTTGGCGCAGGTGCCCGTGCGGGCGTCACAGGTCAGCACGGAGCGGACCTTGACCTCGGTGACACCGGCGACGATGAGCTCGGCGATCTTGACGTCACCCAGGTCCTCACCGGCAGCGGCGAGCACCTCCCCGGTGTCGGGGTGGACCACGTCGACGGCCGAGGCACGGGCGTAGGCCGAGGTCTCGACGTGCTCGTGCTTGATGACCGAGCCGTCCTCGAGACGCTCACCGATCAGCTTGGGCAGGCCGCGCTCGGTGCCGCAGTCGTCCTCGCGGATGATGACGTCCTGCGAGACGTCGACCAGACGACGGGTCAGGTAACCCGAGTCGGCCGTACGCAGGGCGGTGTCGGCCAGGCCCTTGCGGGCACCGTGGGTGGAGATGAAGTACTCCAGCACCGACAGGCCCTCACGGAAGTTGGCCTTGATCGGGCGCGGGATGATCTCGCCCTTCGGGTTGGCCACCAGACCACGCATGGCCGCGACCTGCCGGATCTGGTTCATGTTTCCGGAGGCACCCGAGTCGACCATCATGTAGATCGGGTTGGTGCGGTCGAAGTTCTCCTCCATCGCCTTGCCGACCTGGGCCGCAGCCTGGGTCCACAGCTCGATGAGCTCCTGACGACGCTCGTCGTCGGTCATCACACCGCGCTCGTAGTTGCGCTGGACCTTCTCGGCCTGCTTCTCGAAGTCGGCCAGGATCTCGGCCT
>JAJPEO010000128.1 GCA_021166815.1 Nocardioides sp. | reverse complement strand
CCCCCTCTGGTCGCGGGCAGCTGCCGGCCGCGCCGCGCTCACGGGGCCCGTCGTGCACCTGACCACCTGCGGCGACCCCCCCGCAATTGCTGGTGGGGGCCCAGCCCCGCCGGCCGCCCACCTCTCGAGGTCTTGTCTCAGTCCAGGTAGTCGCGCAGGACCTGCGACCGGCTCGGGTGGCGCAGCTTGGACATGGTCTTGGACTCGATCTGGCGGATCCGCTCACGCGTCACGCCGTAGACCTTGCCGATCTCGTCCAGCGTCTTGGGCTGGCCGTCGGTGAGGCCGAAGCGCATCGAGACCACGCCGGCCTCACGCTCGGACAGGGTGTCCAGCACCGCGTGCAGCTGCTCCTGCAGGAGCGTGAAGGACACCGCGTCCGCGGGCACGATCGCCTCGGAGTCCTCGATGAGGTCGCCGAACTCGGAGTCGCCGTCCTCGCCGAGCGGAGTGTGCAGCGAGATGGGCTCGCGGCCGTACTTCTGGACCTCGATGACCTTCTCGGGGGTCATGTCGAGCTCCTTGGCGAGCTCCTCGGGCGTGGGCTCGCGGCCCAGGTCCTGGAGCATCTGGCGCTGCACCCGGGCCAGCTTGTTGATGACCTCGACCATGTGGACCGGGATGCGGATCGTGCGGGCCTGGTCGGCCATCGCACGCGTGATCGCCTGGCGGATCCACCACGTCGCGTAGGTCGAGAACTTGTAGCCCTTGGTGTAGTCGAACTTCTCCACCGCGCGGATCAGACCGAGGTTGCCCTCCTGGATCAGGTCCAGGAACAGCATGCCGCGACCGGTGTAGCGCTTGGCCAGGCTGACCACGAGCCGGAGGTTGGCCTCGAGGAGGTGGTTCTTGGCACGCCGACCGTCCTCGGCGATCCACTCGAGCTCCTCGAGCAGCTTGGCGCTGATGCGCCCGCCCTTGGCCAGCTTCTCCTCGGAGAACAGGCCCGCCTCGATGCGCTTGGCGAGCTCGACCTCCATCTCGGCGTTGAGCAGCGGCACCTTGCCGATCTGCTTGAGGTAGTCCTTGACGGGGTCGGCGGTCGCGCCGGCGACCATGACCTGCTGCTCGGGCTCGTCGGTCTCGTCGGCGGCCGAGACGGTGAACGCCTGCTTCTCGTCCTCCTTGATGGAGGGGTCCTTGACGACGTCCTGCTCGAACTGCTCGTCGGGGAGGTCGGGAAGGATCTTCTTGCCGTCGGGGCCGATGACGACGGCCCCGGTCTCCACCGGCGCCGGCTCGGCGGCAGCAGCCTTCTTGGCAGGCGCCTTCTTGGCGGCCGCCTTCTTCGCGGGGGCCTTCTTGGCGGGCGCCTTCGCGGCCCCCTCGTCGGCACTCTCCGCGGCAGCAGACTTCTTCGCCGCGGTCTTCTTGGCCGGGGCGGCCTTCTTCGCCGCAGAGCTCGTGGGCTTCCGCGAGCTCGTGGCCGCCACCGCACGCGAGGTGTCGGCGTCGATCTGCACCGAGATCCCCCGACCGCTCAGGTGGACGAGCAGGGCCTTGAGGTGGCGCGGCTCCACGCCCGCGTCGTCGCTGGCTCGGCGCAGCTCATCGGGAGTCACGGTGCCGGTCGGGGCACCGGCCTCGACCAAGGCCTCGATGGACGGGTGCGACAGCACCTGTGCGGGGAGCAGCTTGCCTGAGTGGGTGGACACGTACACCTCTCGTCAACGACCTGTGGGCGCGGCAAGGCCCGGTAACGTCAAGAGCCGCGCGGTCATTCTGCCACGGCCATCCACGCGCCTCGACACCAGCGGTGCTCACGACGGGTTCGTACGCGCCTTGGCAGCCTTCTTGAAGTCGCGGACCTTCTGCAGGGACTCGGCGTCGACGACGTCGGCCACCGAGCGATGTCCCTCCAGGGCGTAGTCCCCCACCGCCTGCTCCCAGCCCTCCGGTCGCACACCACGCTGCTTGGCGAGGAGCGCGACGAAGATCTGGGCCTTCTGGCGCCCGAAGCCCGGAAGAGCCATCACCCGCTTGAGCAGGTCGCGCCCGCTGGCGGCCTCGGTCCACAGTCGCGAGGCGTCACCGGCGTACTCGTCCTCCACGATCTGCGCCAGGGCCTGGACGCGCTGGGCCATGGACCCCGGGAAGCGGTGGATGGCGGGCGTCTGCGCGGCCATCGCCGCGAACTCCTCCGGGTCTGCCGCCGCGATCGCGGCCGGCTCGAGCGTGCCGAACCGTTCGAGGATCTTGGCGGGGCCCCTGAAGGCATGCTCCATGGGGTACTGCTGGTCGAGCATCATCCCGACCAGCAGGGCGAAGTCGGACTCCTCGAGGACCCGGTCGGCGACAGGGTCCTGGCAGATCGTGAGGGCCACGACCTCAGTCGGCCTTGACGGCCAGCACGGGGCAGTGCGCGTCGAGGAGGACGCGCTGGGCGTTGCTGCCCAGGATGAGCTTGCCGACCGGGGAACGACGACGCAGCCCGATCACCAGCAGCTCGGCCCCGTTGGCCTCGGCGATGCTGATGAGGTCCTCGGCCGGCTCGAACCCGCGGACGAGCTGGCGCAGCTCGTAGTCCAGGCCGGAGTCCTCCAGCTGTGACCGGATGGCCTCCATGTCGTCCTCGGCCTGCTGGGACTTGACCCCGTCGAACTCCTGGCCACCGCGGTGGGAGTTGACCACCACCAGCTTGGCCTGGCGCAGGCGTGCTTCACGGATCCCGGCGGCCAGGGCGGCGGCACCCTCCGGCTTGGGGACGAATCCGACGACGACGGTGCCCATCAGGGTCTCCTCTCACGGTCCGGCGCACGTGGCCGGGAGCTGACCCGACGTTAGCCGATGGACGTCGCGATCCGCAGCCTGTGGACGAACGCCACGCGGCGCCGGTGCTGGGGCAGGCTGCTGGCGTGTCCATCCACGCCCCCATCGACCGCTTCACCCACCACGAGCTGCGGGCCGCCGTGCTGGAGCTGCGGGAGGCCGAGCCCCGTCGCCGGTTCCCGATGGCGTTGCACGCCGGGCTGCCCGGCGCGGCGACCTCGTTGCGGCACGTACACCTGGAACGCGCAGACGAGGGGCTCGCGCGCGACCTCGCACTGATCCTGCTCGACCGGGCTCGTCGTGACCACCAGCAGCACTTCTGCTGGCTGACCAGGCCGGGGGCACTCACGCTGCACGACGCCGACCTGTTCTGGGGCTCGGCCGTCCACTGGGCCGCGCAGGCCCTGTCATCGCCCGTCTCCCTCGTCGTCGTGACGCGCGAGGGCTGGTTCTGTCCCACCACGGGGGTCACCCGCACCTGGCGTCGCCTGCGGCGCCACTCCCCCCGGCCGAGCCGCTGACGCCCCTCCGGTGCCGGCAGGTCAGTCCCAGGTGTGCACGGGCTCGTTGGTGTGCATGCGCTGCCGGTACTCCAGCAACGTGGCCCGCAGCGCGTCGTACCGATCGCTGGCGCCGTGGCCGCGCACCTTGTGGGTGAACCACTCGGCTCCGTTGGTGCCGGCCAGGCAGCGCTCCTCGATGATGCCGAGGTAGCGCTCGCGCTGCTCCGTGGGCACGCCCCACGCCTCCAGCCCGGCATGCGCCATCGGCAGCAGCCTGCGCAGGACGAGCTCGACGGCCCGCACCTGGCCCACTCCGGGCCAGTAGACCTGTGCCTCCACGCCTACCTGGGCCGCCACGTGGAAGTTCTCCTCCGCGGCCGAGAACGACATCTGCGACCAGACCGGCCGCTCGCTCTCGGCGAGGTGACGGACGAGGCCGAACCAGAAGGCGGCGTTGGCCACGGTGTCGGCCACGGTCGGCCCGGCCGCGAGGAGCCGGTTCTCCACACGCAGGTGCGGCACGCCGTCCGTGACGTCGTAGACGGGACGGTTCCAGCGGTAGATCGTGCCGTTGTGCAGGCGCAGCTCGTGCAGCGCGGGAGTACCGCCCGCCTCGAGGACTTCGAGGGGATCCTCGTGGTCGGTCACGGGAAGCAGTGCGGGGAAGTAGCGCACGTTCTCCTCGAACAGGTCGAAGACCGAGGTGATCCACCGTTCTCCGAACCAGACCCGAGGCCGCACGCCCTGGGCCTTCAGCTCCTCGCTGCGGGTGTCGGTGGCCTGCTCGAAGAGCGGGACCCGCGTCTCGCGCCACAGCTCGCGGCCCAGGAGGTAGGGCGAGTTGGCGGCCACCGCCAGCTGCACTCCCGCGATGGCCTGGGCGGCGTTCCAGTAGCCGGCGAACTCCTGCGGCGAGGTCTGGACGTGGAACTGGGTGCTCGTGCAGGCAGCCTCCGGCACGATCGAGTCCGCGGTGGTGGACAGGCGCTCACGGCCGGAGATCTCGATGGAGATGTCCTCGCCCCGGGCGTCGAGGATCTGCTCGGACAGGAGTCGGTAGCGGGGATTGGAGCTGATCGAGGACCGGCTCATGTGGCCCTCCGACAGGGTCGGCAGGATCCCGATCATGACCTGGTGGGCGCCCACCTGGCTGCTGCGCACCTCGGCCGCGTTGAGCGAGCGGCGCAGGTCGTCCTCGAAGCGCGCGAGCCCGTCCTCCCGAAGTCTCTGCGGGTCGAGGTTGACCTCGATGTTGAACTGCCCCAGCTCGGTCTGGAACGCGGGATCGGCGATGGCCTCCAGGACCTCGGCGTTGTTGAGGGCCGGGTCACCGGCTGCGTCGACAAGGTTCAGCTCCAGCTCCAGGCCCGTCATCGGGTCGTCGGTGTCGAAGCGTGCTTCGCGCAGCATGCGGGCGAAGACGTCGAGGTTGCGCCGCACCTTCTCGCGGTGGTGCGTGCGGTCAGCACGGGTGAACTCCTGCGGCTCGACCTCTTCTCCCATGGCGAAGACCCTAGTCATCGCGACCCGAGGAGGACAGGAGCCGTCACCCTTGGGGTCAGGCCGCCGGCCCCACCAGCCCGGGCCCCTCCCCGCGAACGGTGTCCCACGACGTCGGGGACGCGGCCGCGTCGAGGAGGTCCGCCACGAGGGACGCCAGCGAGTCGTCCCGGTCGCTGGCCCGGCTGCGGTCCACCGCACACCACGCCAACGCCCCGTCCCCGGCCAGCCACGCGCTGAAGGCGAGCACGGCCGCGACGGGGCCGACGCGGCTCGGCGGGGTGCGGCGTACGGCGTCGGACCACAGCGACACAGCCGTCCGAGCCACGTCCCGCGTCATCCACGCCCAGGCCGACACCCGGGA
>JAJPEO010000101.1 GCA_021166815.1 Nocardioides sp. | reverse complement strand
ACGACGCCGGGCTTGCCGTCGGCGCCGGACACCTGCAGGCGGCGGTCCATGTCGGGGCCGACGAGGTTGATGAGCTCCTCGCGGAGCACGGAGCGTACGTCGACCTCCTTGCCGCCCTCGACCCGCAGGCGGGTGCGGAGGTTGTCCACGAGCTCCTGGGTCGGGGCGACCCCGATGTCGGCGGTGAGGAGCGTGTCCTCGATCGCCTCCCACGTGTCCTCGTCGGTGCGGTCACGGCTGAGCAGAGCCAGCAGCCCCTTGCCGAGGCCGCCCTGGCTGCGCGCCAGGCGCTGGCGCAGGCGCACCAGGCGCGAAGCGGTGCCCTCGGGGGTCTCGCGCTCCGGCGCGGTGGGCGCCTCGACCGCGGGCTCTGCCTCCGTGGGGGCCGCGGGGGCCGCCTCCTCGGTCGGCGCCGGCGCGATGACGTCAGTGCCACGGGGCAGCGGCGCCTTGCGGCGGCGCCCCGCGGTGAGAAGTCCGGCCAGAGCGATGACGCCGAGGACGGCGATCGCGACGATCAGGTAGATCCAGTCACCCATGCGGGCCATCCAACCAGAGCGCCAAGGCCCGCCCGCGACGAGGGCGCGGGCCGCAGGGGGTCAGCGGCGCGACTCGGAGTCCTCGAGCGTGGGAAGCGAGTCGACGCCCTTGCGCATGGCATCGCCGAGCTGGGGCACCACCGGCAGCTCCTCGCCGCGGTGCGGGTAGGCGACGTAGGCGAAGACCAGCCCGGCCACCAGCAGCCCGAGCAGCGTCACCAGCAGGATCACGATCATGGTGCATCTCTCCCAGGAATCAGTGCGCCCCGAGTGGCGCACCTCCAACATGACACACCTCGGCGCACATCCCCAGCTCGCACCGACCGGGCCACCGTCGATGTGACGGGCCTCACCCAGCAGGGCGCACCAGGGGCGCCACGGCGTCCCTGATCACGTCCGGGACCGGCGCCACCGGGCGGTCACCGGCGCCCCGAGTGTTGTCGACGTAGACGTGGACGAAGCGTCCCTCGGCCGCGGCCTCGTCACCGTCGCCCTGGAACAGCCCGATCCGGTAGATGACCGAGGAGGTGCCGAGCCGGTCCACGACCAGGCCGGCCTCGATGGGGGCCGGGAAGCCGATCTCGCGGAAGTAGCGACAGCCGGTCTCGGCCACGACGCCGATCTGCGGCAGCGCCCGGATGTCGAGCCCGGTCGCCTCGTAGAGGTGCGCATTGACCGCGGTGTCGAAGATCTCGTAGTAGGTGGCGTTGTTGAGGTGACCGTACGCGTCGTCGTCGCGCCAACGCGTCGTGACCGTGCGCCAGGCGACGTAGTCCCCCCGCGTGGGTCGACTGCCTGCACTCACGCCGACTCCGCGTCGCGCAGCCGCTGGCTGATCACGGCCGAGACGCCGTCACCACGCATGGTGACGCCGTAGAGGGCGTCGCCGACCTCCATGGTGCGCTTCTGGTGGGTGATGACGAGCAGCTGGGAGTTCTCGCGCAGCTCCTCGTAGATCTCCAGCAGGCGACCGAGGTTGGTGTCGTCGAGGGCCGCCTCGACCTCGTCGAGGATGTAGAACGGCGAGGGCCGGGCCTTGAACAGCGCGACGAGGAACGCCACGGCGACCAGGGAGCGCTCGCCACCGGAGAGCAGCGAGAGCCGCTTGACCTTCTTGCCCGGGGGCCGGGCCTCGACCTCGACGCCGGTCGACAGCATGTCGGAGGGGTTCGTGAGGACCAGTCGGCCCTCGCCGCCGGGGAAGAGCCGCGCGAAGGTCTGGTCGAACGCCTTCGAGACGTCGGCGTAGGCCTCGGTGAAGACCTGCTCGACGCGCTGGTCCACCTCGCGCACGATGTCGAGGAGGTCCTTGCGGGTGCGCTTGAGGTCCTCGAGCTGCTCGGTGAGGAACTTGTGGCGCTCCTCCATGGCCGAGAACTCCTCCAGCGCGAGCGGGTTGACCCGGCCGAGCATGGCGAGCTGGCGCTCGGCGGCCCTGAGGCGCTTCTGCTGCTCCTCGCGCACGAACGGCACCGGCTCCGGCGCCTCGGCGCCCTCCTCGACCTCGCCGAAGAACGGCACGAGCGTGTCCGGGCCGTAGTCGCCGACCAGGCCGTCGGGGTCGAGCCCCAGCTCCTCCAGGGCGCGCTCCTCGAGCTGCTCGATGCGCATCCGCTGCTGGGTCCGGGCCATCTCGTCGCGGTGCACGGAGTTGACCAGCTCGTCGTGCTCGCGCGCGAGGTCACGCAGGCTGGCGCGGACTGTCATGAGCGCCTGCTCGCTGCCCTGTCGCGACTCCTCCACCGCGGCGCGCTCGTCCGCCGCGAGCATGACCGAGCGCTCCAGCTGTCGCAGGACCAGGCGACTGGCGACGGCGACCGCCTCGGCGGCCCGTCCCTCGCGAATGAGGCGCTCGCGGCGTTCGGCCGCACGGGCTCGTGACTCGCGCTCGGCGGTGGCCGCCCGCACGAGGGCGTCGGCGCGACCGTTGAGGGCGCGGGCCCGCTCCTCGGAGGTGCGCAGGGCCAGCCGGGCGTCCATCTCGGCCTGGCGCGCCGCACGGGCCGCCTCAGCGAGACGCTCGCGCTCGGAGGTGTCGGGCTCCTCCTCGGGTGCTTCCTGGGCCGCGGCCAGGCGCGCCTCGAGCTCGGCGAGGCCGGCTTGGTCCTGCTCGTGGGACTCACGCGCGGTGGCGATCGAGCGCTCGAGGCGCTCAGCCTCGCCGCGGGCAGCTCGGGCCTGGGAGCCGTACTGGCCCAGCTCCTCGGCGACCGCCGCCAAGGTGGCGTCGCTCTCGTGCAACTTGGCCAGGGCCACGTCCACGCGCTTGAGGGCCTCGTGGCGCTGCGACTCCAGGGCGCTGATTTCGAACCCGAGGCGCTCGCTGCTCGCGGTCGCCTCCTGCAGCGCGGCGACGGCCTCGTCCACCGCGGCCTGGATCTCGATGAGGCTGGGCTGGCTCGAGGAACCCCCCGAGGCGAAGTGGACGCCCATGACGTCGCCCTCGCGGGTGACAGCCGTGACGTCGGATACCTGGCGTACGAGCGCACGGGCCGCGGCGAGGTCGTCGACGACGACGATCTTGTGCAGCAGGCGGGTCACCGCGCCCTGCAGGTCGGCGGGCACCGTCACCACGTCGGCGGCGTACGTGCCCGACGGCAGCGCGGGCCACCCGGAGCGGTCGACCGGGGCTCCGCCCAGGACGAGGCCGGCCCGACCCAGGTCGTCGTGCTTGAGGTGGGCGATGGCGTCGACCGCGGCCTCGGCGCCGGTGACCGCCACGGCGTCGGCCGCCGTGCCGAGCGCGGCCGCGACGGCCGCCTCGTAGCCGTGCCGGACGTCGAGCAGTGCTGCGACCGAGCCGAGGAGTCCGTTGACCTTGTCGCCGGCGGCCAGCAGGGCGCCGGCCCCGTCCTTGCGGTTGAGCCCGATCTCCAGGGCGTCGCGGCGCGCGGTGAGGCCGGCCCGGTCACGCTCGGCCTGCTGGGCGGCTTCGCGGGCCGCGGCCAGCTGCTCGTCGATGTCGTCGAGCGCGGCCACGGCCTGCTCGTGCTCGGCGTCGAGGCCCTCCTCCCCCGCGTCGAGGCCCGCGACCCGGGTCTCGAGGGCGGTGAAGTCCTTCTGGGCCCGCTCGGCACGCGCGAGCGCCTCCTCCCGGGCCTCGGTGAGACGGCCGATCTCGTCGGCTGCCGCGGCAGCACGCGACTTGACGGCGTTGACCTGCCCGGTCAGCCGGGCCAGGCCCTCGCGGCGGTCGGCGGCGGCACGCAGGAGCGCGGAGATGCGGCGCTCCTCGGCGGCGGCGGCGTCCTCGGCCTCGCGCTTGGTGGCGACGGCCTGCTCGAGCTCGGAGCGGCGCTGCTCGACCTGCGCTGCGATCTCCTGCTCCTGGCCCCGCACCCGCTCGGCCTCGGCCTCGAGCTCGTCGGGGTCGCGACCGGAGTCGACGGTGTCGGGCTCGGCGGCGCCGGCCGCGTTGCGGACACGTTCCTCGGCGAGCGACTGGGTGCCCCGGATGCGCTCGCGCAGCCCGGACAGGGCGAACCACGTCTCCTGGGCGGCGGCCAGGCGCGGGAGGTCGTCGCGCAGCACCGCCTCGAGGCGCGCCTCCTCCTCACGGGCTGTGGCGATCGCCGCCTCGACCTGGGTACGCCGCTCGACCAGGAGGGACTCGTCGGCCATCTCCTGCTCCAGCGAGGTGCGCGCCGCCACGAGGTCGTCGGCCAGCAGCCGGGCCTTGGCGTCGCGGGCCTCGGACTGCACGGCGACGGCCTTGCGGGCCACCTCGGCCTGACGGCCCAGGGGCTTGAGCTGGCGCCGGATCTCGGTGAGCAGGTCCCCCAGCCGCGTGAGGTTGCCGTCGGTGGCGTCGAGCTTGCGGAGCGCCTTCTCCTTGCGCTTGCGGTGCTTGAGGACGCCCGCGGCCTCCTCGATGAAGCCGCGCCGGTCCTCGGGGGTCGCGTGCAGGATCGAGTCGAGCTGGCCCTGCCCGACGATCACGTGCATCTCGCGGCCGATGCCGGAGTCGCTCAGCAGCTCCTGCACGTCGAGCAGGCGGCAGTGGTTGCCGTTGATGGCGTACTCGGAGCCGCCGTTGCGGAACATCGTGCGGCTGATCGTGACTTCGCTGTAGTCGATCGGCAGGGCGCCGTCGCTGTTGTCGATGGTCAGCTGCACCTCGGCGCGACCCAGCGGCGGGCGGCCGGAGGTGCCGGCGAAGATGACGTCCTCCATCTTGCCGCCGCGCAGGCTCTTGGCGCCCTGCTCACCCATGACCCACGCCAGGGCGTCGACGACGTTGGACTTGCCGGAGCCGTTGGGGCCCACGATGCAGGTGATGCCCGGCTCGAGCTGGAGGGTCGTCGAGGAGGCGAAGGACTTGAACCCCTTGAGGGTCAGGCTCTTCAGGTACAACGGGCTGCCTCTCGGACGTCAGCGGGTCGCTGCAGCGGGTGGTCGGGCTGGTCGCGGCATCCTCTCAGACCCACGGGGGAAGCCCAGCGCTCCTCACCCTAGTGCGGCGACGTCGTCGGACGTGGAACCTCGCCCGTGGGCTCCTCGGCGTGCGCGATGCGCGCCAACCGGTTCCAGACCAGCGCCAGGGTGATGGCAGAGCCGACGAAGGCGAACCAGAAGGGGGCAGCCAGGCCCCACTCCTCGGCGATCACACCACCGAGCCCCTGGCCGATCACCATGCCGCCGAACACCGCGATCAGGTAGACCGAGCCGACCCTGCCCTGGAACTCGGTGGGCACCGCGCGCTGCCGCACGGTCTGGGAGACGTTGAGCCACACGAAGGCGTACACCCCGAAGCCGAACATGATCACCAGCGCGACCCACGGCACCGTCGTGAGGGCCAGCCCGGCGTGCATGAGCACCTCCAGCAGGAGGCACACCTTCATCAGCGTCGCCGGGTCGAAGCGCCGCTCCAGCCACCCGTACGACACCGTCCCCACCATGCCGCCGAGCGCCGAGGCCGTGGTGAGGAGGCCGAACCCGAGCTCCCCCATGCCGACGCGGTGCAGGGCCCAGAGCACCAGCACCGACCACGCCGCGCCCCAGGTGATGTTGAACGTGAGGATCACCAGCGCCAGCGTGCGGATCGCGGCGTGCCTCCACAGCCAGCGCACGCCCTCGACGATGTCGTGGCGCACGCGGGTGCCGGTGTCGGCCTTCACCTGGTCGCGCGTGGAGCCGATCCGCGCCACCAGCACCACGCCGAGGAGGACGCTCACCAGCTGGGTGACGAACGGCCAGGCCATGCCGGCGGCGAAGAGGAAGGCACCCACCGGCGGACCCACGAGCTGGTTGGCAGTGAGGAAGCCGGCCTGCAGCCGCGAGTTGGCGATGCCGAGGTCGGCCTTCGCGACGAACATGGGTGTGAGCGTCCCGGCGGTGTTGTCGACGAAGACCTCGGCGGTGCCGAGGGCGAACAGGACGACCAGCACGAGGGTGATGGACACGACCCCGGTCCAGAGGCTGGCGCAGAGCAGCGCCAGCACCACGACGCGGACGATGTTGCCGACCACCACGATCGTGCGCCGGTCGAGGCGGTCGGCGATGGCGCCCGCGTGCAGCCCGAAGAGCAGCCACGGCAGTCCGCGCAGGAGCGCGGCCAGGGCGACCAGCCGCGCGTCGTCGGTCTGCGAGGCGACGAGCAACGGACCGGCGGCCATGGCGATGCCGTCCCCGATGTTGGTCGTCCACGACGAGGCCAGGAGCCAGCGGAATCGACCGCCGAGCCGCGGAGGGCACACGGTGTCGAGGAGACGGCTCACGAACACGTGAGCCTAGTGAGCCGCCGGGCGACGGCGCACCGGTTTTTTCTCAGGCGGGCT
>JAJPEO010000224.1 GCA_021166815.1 Nocardioides sp. | reverse complement strand
CCGGCAGTTAGTGGCACTTCCCGGCGCGAATTCGCGACGTCCAGTGGCACCAACTGCCGGTTACACGGGCGACGGCGGCAAGGGCGGCGGCGACGGCAGCGGCGGCGGACCCAGAGGTCAGCGCGCGCCCTCGGCCCGGGCGGCGTGCAGGGCCGCGCCGACGATGCCGGCGCGGTTCTTCAGCGTCGCGGGGACGATCTCGCAGTCGACGTCGATGAGGTGGCCGAAGCTCTCCCACGCCTTGCTCACCCCGCCGCCGACCACGATCAGGTCGGGCGTGAACAGCCGGTCGAGGTGGCGGTAGTAGCGCGTCAGCAGCACCCCCCACTCCTCCCACGACAGCCCGGCCTTCTCGCGCGCGACGGTCGAGGCGCGCTTCTCGGCGACCTCCCCGTCGAGCTCGAGGTGGCCGAGCTCGGTGTTGGGCACCAGGACACCGTCGTTGATCAGGGCCGAGCCGATGCCGGTGCCGAGCGTCGTCACGAGCACGACGCCGCCGCGCCCCTTCGCAGCGCCGTACGCCGCCTCGGCGAGACCGGCCGCGTCGGCGTCGTTGAGCATGTGGACCTCGCGCTGCAACGCGTCGGTCAGGATCGCGTCGGCGTCCTGCCCGATCCAGCTCGGGTCGAGGTTGGCGGCCGACTTGACCAGGCCGTGCTGCACGACGCCGGGCAGGGTCACGCCGATCGGGCCGGTGGAGTCGGGGAACTGCGCGACGATCTCGCGGAACACCTCGACGACGGCGTCCGGCGTGGCCGGTTGCGGTGTGGCGATGCGCTTGCGCTTGGTCGCGAAGTCTCCGGCGTCGAGGTCGACCGGGGCGCCCTTGATGCCGGTGCCGCCGAAGTCGATGCCGAGGGGGTGGTTGGCCATGGTCCCAACCTAGCGCCGCTCAGCTGCCGAGCAGGTCGCCGATCAGCCCGCCACCGCCGCCGCCGGACTTGCCGGAGGACTGTGCGGCCGCGCTCCACTCGCTGGGCTGGACGACGACGAAGCCGGGGCCGTGGAAGGAGTACTGGAAGGCCTCGCCGCTGCCGCCGCGCAGCATCGACTTCATGTTCATGCTGCTGACGACTTGCGGCACGAGGTTGGCCGACCAGGCCACGCACGCGTTGACGTCGACGAACGTCGGCTGCTGGCTGCAGTCGAGGACGACGGGCGACCCGACGGTGCAGAGCGCGACGGTGCCGTCGCCGGTGACGGTGGTGTTGAACAGGCCCCCGGCCATGATCCCGGCGCCCCGGGTGCGGTTGATGTCCCACTGCAGGGTGGCGTCGAAGGCGAGCAGGTTGCGGCCGTTGACCGACAGCCCGCCGCCCTGGGCGTCGAGCTGGATGAGGTAGACGTAGCCGGCCTCGTTGGCGAAGAACACCTCTCCCTGGCCCGAGACGCGCATCAGCGGCATGTCTTCGCTGGTGACCATCTTCTTCAGCAGCTTGCCCATGCTGCCAGCCTTCTCGTGGTCGAAGCGGACCTGTCCCTGGTACGCGACCATCGCGCCCTTGACCGCGAGGACGTCGGGGCCCAGCGAGACGCGGAGGAGCTGGGAGTTCTGCAGGCCGAAGCGCTGGCCGTCGGCGATCTCACGGTTCTCGAAGAGGTTGCTTCGCATGGTGGCCAGCCTGACAGATCGACCGCTCAGCGACTCACGAACTCGGCGAGCGCGTCGTAGAAGGCCGTCGCCGCGACGGGGTCGTACTCAGAGGCGAAGGTGGGCTCGTTGAACAGGTGCCCCTGGCCGTCGTACGTGAACACCTCGACGGTCCCACCGGCCGCCTCGACGTCGCGGCGGAACTGCTCCGCGACCTCCGGGCCGTCGTCGAACGGGTCCTCGGTGCAGGCGTGCGTCTGGGCGGGGACCCCGGCCGGCCAGGGTGCCTCGACCCACTCCATCGGGAGCGCGCCGCCCACCAGGACGACGCCCCGGGCGTCGCCGGGTCGCGGGGCCGCGGCCCACTCCGCGAGGGCGCAGCCCGAGGAGAAGCCGACGGTGTAGAAGGGCCCGGTCACCTCGGCGAGGGCCGAGCTCGTGACGGCCTGGCGGTGGTCCTCGGCCACGGTGGACTGGTGGGCCATGGCGGGCTCGTAGTCGTCGAAGGTGCGTCCCTCGAGCACGTCGACCACGCGTGCGTCGTGGCCGGCGGCGGTGAGGACGTCGACCGTGTCGGAGATGCCGTCGCGGACGCCGAGGACCGAGGGGAAGACGAGGACGGTGGCCATGGATCGACGCTAGTCCGGTCGGGGCCGTACGTCACTTGACAAAGGACGCCCCCTTGTCAACGGGGTTTACAAACTCTATCTTTCTGTAAACCCGACCCCGATCTGACAGGGAGACCGAGATGGCCGGACACCCCACGAGACTCGCCCCGAGCGGCACCGTCCCCGAGGGCACCACGGAGCTCTGGAAGGACAAGAAGCGCTACCTCTGGCTCATCGGCCTGGTCGTGCCGAGCCTCGCGTTCGTCGCGTTCGGGGGTCACCTCGCGACCGGCTGGAGCATCTGGTTCTGGGTCGGCCCGATCGTCATCCTCGGCGTGGTGCCCGCGATCGACCTGCTGGTGGGCCTGGACCGCTCCAACCCGCCCGACGACGTGATCGAGGCGCTGGAGAACGACAAGTACTGC
>JAJPEO010000077.1 GCA_021166815.1 Nocardioides sp. | reverse complement strand
GAGGCCGGCGCCGTCGAAGGTGTAGGCCGCCTCGTCGACCCGCACCGGGGGAGGCTCGTCGAGCCGGCCGCTCGCGCGCTCCCACGTCTCGCGGGCGCGGCGGGCGGGGGACAGGACAGCGACGTCCAGCGCGGGGCCGTGGTCGGCCAGCCACTGGCCGGCCTCCTCGGCCTGGCGCCGGCCGCGCTTGCCGAGCGGGCGGTCGGCGTCGGTGGCCGGCACGTCCCAGTCGGACTTGCCGTGGCGCAGGACGACGAGTGTCTTCATCCCCGCGAAGCCTTCACCGGGTCAGGGCGAACGGCGGTTCGGTGTCGACGCCCGGGCGGGACCCGAGTGCCTCCTCGGCCGAGCCGTCCAGGCCCAGTCGCACCACCTGCCAGGTCTGGTCGGCCCACGAGTAGGCGAGCACGAGGGCGTGGGAGTCGTCCTCCCACACGCGGTCGACGAAGACCCCGTCCTCCATCTCGAAGCTCACCTGCACGCTGCCGTCCGTCACGTCGAGGATGTTGACCGAGCTCTGCCCGATGCCGTCGAGGTACGCGTCCGTGCCCAGCACCCAGTCGCCTCCGGGCGCGATGTCCTCGAGGGTGTGCTCGCACGTCTCCCACCGCCGCGTGGTGCCCTCGAACAGGGCGCCGCACGAACCCGGCTCGAGGTTGTCGACCGAGGTGGTCGCGGTGACCAGGTCGGAGGTGCTGTCCTTGACGGTGACGACGTCGAGGGGCGTCGTGCCCCCGACGCCGTCCAGGGCGACGCGACGCACCGCACCCGAGTCGCCCTCCGGGGCGAACCACAGGCCCGCGGCATCGACGCTGAGAACCTGCGGCGCGGGGCCGAGGTCCAGCGACGTCTCCCCGTCCTCGGTCGCCACCACCACGCCCCCGTCGGCGTCGACCCAGGCGGCCACACCGTCGGAGGACTCGCCCATCGGGGCGCTGCGGGCGGAGAAGGAGGTGCCGGGCTCGCTCAGGTCGTCGATGGTCCACATGCCGGTGTCCTCGTCGACCCACGAGGCCAGCACCCGGTCGCCCACGACGGCGAGTGCGCGGTAGGCGTGCGGGCCCTCCGGGGTGAACACGCTGCCGTCGGCGAGGTGGACGGTGCCGCCGTCGAGCCACGCGATGCCCGGCGCCTCTCCGGCGGGGGCATCGGTGCCGACGACGACGACCTCGGTGACCGGCATCGGCGGGACCGGGTTCGCGATCGTGGGCTCGCGGGGGCCCAGCAGGTCGGAGGCCGCCAGCCCGGTGGGTACGCCGGCCGCCAGCACCGCCGCCACACCCGCCACGGTCAGCGCCGCGCGGCGCCTCCGAATGCCGGTGGCCCTGCCGCGCACGTCGGAGACGTGGTGCGGAGTCAGGTCCGCGCTCCTCGCCCGGTGGTGCAGGGCGTCGGAGAGCTTGCGCTCGAAGTCGGTGTTCATGATGCGTCTCCCAAGGTGTGGGCGTGTCCGCGGAGGTTGGCGAGGGCCTTGCTGGCCTGCGACTTGACGGTGCCGGGCGAGATGCCGAGCGTCTGGGCGATCTCCGCCTCGCTGAGCTGCTCGTAGTAGCGCAGGACGATCACGCTGCGTTGGCGCGGCGGCAACGTCTGCACCAGCCGCCACAGCTCGCCCCGCTCACCGTCGTCGTACGAGTCGGTGACGGCGGCCTCCGGCAGGGTCTCGGTGACCCGCTCGCGCCGCCGCCAGGGGCGGCGCCACAGCGAGTGGTGCTCGTTGAGCAGGATGCGGCGCAGGTAGCCGTCGAGGGCCTCGCGCTCGCGGACCCGGTCCCACGAGAGGTAGAGCTTGGCGAAGGCGACCTGGACCAGGTCCTCCGCCGACGCGCTCTCCCCGGTCAGGGCGTAGGCCA
Organism: Nocardioides sp.; assembly: GCA_021166815.1. GTDB lineage: Bacteria > Actinomycetota > Actinomycetes > Propionibacteriales > Nocardioidaceae > Nocardioides. The sequence continues at coordinate 4,566 of JAJPEO010000077.1, read as the reverse complement.
GTCGCAGCATCGCGGGTTGCCGCGCTGCCATGTAGTCGCTGAACTCGTCGTCCCTGGCCACGGTGACACGAGTCTGCACGAACGTCCCCTCCGACATCAGACCTCCTCTGCTGTGGTGAGGACGCGAACCGGCTCGATCGGGTTGCCTTTGTCGGCGGTGAGGGTGGCATGGTCGGTTTCCCCGCTTGAGCGGGGAAGTGGGAACTTGCTGGCCGAAATTTCAGCCAGTAGGAGGCCAGTTCCCCGCGTAAGCGGGGAAACCGACCGCGCCCCTCACGCCGCGGGGCGAGCCACCCCGACAGCTGGCCGAAGGACGGCCACGGTGTTGCGGAGCATCGCCACGAACGTGAGCGCCCAGGCGCCGAGGGCGAGCCAGATCCAGCCGCTGCCGATGGCGCCGACGATCGGCAGCGCATCGGCCTGGCCGAGGTAGATGCCGGCTACGGCGTACATGCCGAGCGGGAAGATGATGCTCCACAGCGTCGCCTCGTACCGCAGCGGCACACGGTGGTGCAGGTGCCGCCAGGCGCCGGCGGCGACGAGCACGGGGATGAGCCAGGTGGCGAAGGCCCAGAAGATCACCGACAGCCCCGCGATCAGGTCACGGGTGACGTCGATCATCGGGGCCTGCGACATCTCCACGATCCGCGCGCCGGCCAGGACGGTGATCGCGCTGGCCCCCATCGCGACCCAGTAGGGCGGGTTCAGGTCGGTGGGCGCGAAGTCGTAGAGCATGATCCGCGCCGCGACGAAGATGCCAGCAGCGGCGTAGAGGAACACGCCGACCGACCACGAGAACACCGCGGCGATGGCGAGCCAGCCGCCCACGCCCCCGTACGTCCGCTGCAGCGTCGCGGCCGCGATGGCCACCGACTGGCTCGCGACCACCCAGATGAACCAGGTGCCGTTGGCGGTGGCGAGGATCGGCCGCTGGTGCGGACCGAGCACGGCCGTCCACGGGATGACGTACCCGAGGACCAGCCAGAGCGCGACCGCGACCGCGAAGCAGATGGCGGTGAGGACGTGGTAGCCCTCCATCGCCAGGCGTACGCCGACCACGTTGGTCCCCGCGATCGTGGTGAAGAAGCCGAAGGCTCGGCGCGGGTCGAGGAAGTCCTCGACGACGGCGTCACGGTGCTTGACCAGCCTCCATGCGGTCAGCAGGACCAGGACGACGAAGGCCACCAGGGCGATCACCAGCAGGACGCCCGAGAGCCACTCGTGGTCGAGGAGGCGCAGCCCGACGGAGATGATCCCGGTCGCCATGACCAGTGCGAAGTAGCCCGGCGTCAGCACGCGGACGGACTCGTCCACCCGTCGCAGCAGGGGCGTCATGGGGCGAGCGTAGCGGCCCGCATGTGGGCAGCGTCACACCACGCCCGGGAAGAACCCGGCCGGCCAGACGCTTGCACCCAGTTAGTTGACCATTCAAGCAAATTGGAGATCCCCACCCATGGACGTCGTCGTTCTCATCGCCCGCATCCTGTTCGTCTTCATCTTCGCCGCCTCCGGCATCGGGCACCTGATGGCCACCGAGGCCATGACCGGCTACGCCCAGTACAAGAAGGTGCCGGCTGCGAAGCTGAGCGTCATCGTGTCGGGCCTGCTGATGATCGTCGGCTCCCTCTCCGTCGTGCTCGGCATCTGGGGCGACCTCGGCGCCCTGCTGCTGGCCGTGTCGATCGCGCCCATCCCCTTCCTCATGCACCGCTACTGGGCCGAGGAGGGCGAGGCCAAGATGAACGAGCAGGTGCAGTTCAACAAGACGGTCTCGCTGGTCGGCGGCGCGATCCTGCTCTTCGCGCTCTTCGTCCTGGTCCCGGACCTCGGCCTCACCATCACCGAGCCGCTCTTCAACGTCTGAGCGACGCTCCCCCGCCTCAGCGGCCCCGACCCCACAGGGTCGGGGCCGCTGTCGCGTTCTCGGCGGCCATCCGCTCGAGGGCCGAGCGGAAGCCCCTGTTGGGCCGGGCCGCCGGCAGGGTCGAGCACACCGCGCGCAGCGCGTCGTCCAGCGGCACGCCGCGCAGCATGGCGTACGCGATCGCGACCGTTGGCGTGCGCGAGCGGGCGGCGACGCAGTGCAGGAGCACCGTCTTCCCCTCGTCGCGCAGGTCGGCCACGAGCCGCGCGGCATCCGCCAGGACGTGGTCGAGGTTGGGGTTCTCGGCCGGGTCGGCCTCGTCCATCAGCCGGAAGGTGACGTGCTCGAGGCCGGACGGCACCTGGGCGCGGCCAGTCAGGCACAGGCTGACCACGGCGTCGACGCCCTCGGGCACGTCGTCCAGCACCGTGGCGCCGGAGAGCAGCACACCGTCGTCGTACGGGTGCACGGCGACCTCGGAGGGGCCGAACTGCAGGTGCGTGTAGTCGATGTGGTCGACCAGCGGCCAGCCGTACTTGCCCGGGCGGCCGCCGCGGACGGTGAGGTAGGCGAGGTGCTCGAGGTCGGCGCCGCGCAGGTCAGGCCAGCCGTGCAGGATCCGGCGCCAGGCGGCGGGTACGGCGCTCATCCCCCACCGCGCGCCGAGCAGCGCGCCGGCGATGGCGGCGACGGTGTCGGTGTCGTGGCCGATGCGGATCGCGGTGGTGAGGGAGTCGACGAGGTGGCCGCAGGCCGGTCCGTCGGTGGGTACGGGCGTGTGGCTGATCGCCGACCATGCGGCCTGCAGGGCGCCGACGGTCCAGGCGTTGCTCGTGAAGCGCGAGGGTGGGGTGGTCTCGGCCTCGTGCAGCAGTCCGCGCCACGTGTCCGCGTCGGGCACCCAGGGGGCGATGTCGTCGAAGGTCGGGAGCTCGCCGGTCAGCACGGCGTGGCGGATCATCAGGCACCACACGGCGCACGCCTGCCCGGCGATCTCCTGGTGGTGGGTGAGCGCGCTGACGGCCATGGCCGCCTCGACGAGGCCCTCGGGGTCGTGGAGGTGGGCCAGCGCGACCGGGCCCGTGCGCATCAGCGAGCCGTTGCCGGCGCTGCGGCCGCTGCGCTCGTGGACCTGCCGGGCCGCCTCGGCCATCTCGGCGCCGGTCGGGTTCCGGCCGGCGCGGGACAGGACGGCGGAGGTCTGGATGCCGACGTCTGCCGGACCGCCGGCGTACCAGTCGGCGAAGCCATGCGCGACCTGCGTCAGCGCCTCGGGAGTACGCAGGTCGACGCCCGAGGCGGCCACCTGCGCGATGGCGACGGCCTGGGACGTGTCGTCGGTCCACTCGCCGGGCGCGAAGCCGCCGAGCCCGCCGCCGATCATGGCGGGCACCAGGTCGGGCGCAACGGAGGTGAACTCGTAGCCCGCGCCGAGTGCGTCGCCCGCGGCCGAGGCGACGAGCACGCCGCACGCGCGGTCGGTCTGGGCAGTGGTCAGTTCCGTCACCGTGTTCAGCATCTCGTCCATCACAATCCCCATGAGCATCTCCAATGATTAGCACGTCGATCGCGCTAACAAGCAGTGTAGAGGCACCCTCCGACACAGCCCGTCTGCACGGTCAGAGCAGGATGACCAGCTCGCGGATGTCGTCATATCTGCGCTGGTCGAGCCCGGCGAGCGTCACCAGGTCGTCGGGCTGGGCGAACCGGCCGAGGCTGTCACGCGCCTCGACGATGTGCGCGGCCTGGGCCTCGGTCAGGCCGAGGGAGCGGACCAGGACGACCGCGGGCGCGCTGTTGATGTCGACGAGCCCTCCGTCGTCGTACTGACGCACCAGGTCGGGTCGCCCGACGCGCAGGTCGCGAGCCATCTGCGGATCGCGCTGCACGAGGGCGCGCGCCTCACTGCGGAGCTGGCGGCGTCGCTGGACCTCGGCCACGGCATGGTCGTTGAGGTTCGCCGGCGGACTTGGCTGGTACATCGTCGGGGCCGCGAAGCCGACCGGGGGCAGCTCGCGCCACACGATGTCCTTGCCGACGACGCCCAGATACGTCAGCACCGCCGCCAGGTTGCCCAGGGCGAGGACCGCCCCGAGCGTGGTCCAGATGTTGTCGGATCCCTCGGGCTGGGAACCGACGAGGAGCATCGCCAGGATCGAGACGGCCGCAGAGGCACCGAACCACGTCCAGGCCCGCTTCGTCGGGCGCTTCAACGCGATCGCGAACGGCGTGACCGGTGCGAACAGGCCGCAGGTGAGCACCGGAACCAGCCACACCCACATGGGCGCCTTGTTGGTCATCGTCGTCCCCTCGTCCTTCGACGTGTCGCGTGCCGGTCACATCGGGCCGCGATCACGGTTCCAGCGTAGGGACGACCTCCGACACTCGCGCCCGAACGACGAGAGGCCGGTCACCATCCGCCGAAACCCAGCGTCCGCAGCCGGCCCGTGATCTCGGCGCTCTGCTCGACCAAGGGTCCCGACAAGCACAGCTCGCTGCACCGGATGGGCGCCAACATCGCTGCGGGCATGCGGGCCGAAGGGGTGCGCCGGATCGTGTGGTGCGCCTCCGAGGGCATCGACGGTGAGATCCCCGGCCTGGTCGGCGCACTCGTGATGAGGCTGCTCGCCAGGCCGCTCGCCGACCACCGCGCCGCGCTGGCCGAGTTCGACGGGGGACGGTCGATCTCGCGCGCGAGCGTC
>JAJPEO010000062.1 GCA_021166815.1 Nocardioides sp. | reverse complement strand
GTCGAGCCCGCACTCGGGCTCGCCGGACCCGTGGGTGCATCCGCGCGGGCACTCCTCGGTCATCTCGTCGAGGTCGGGGAACGCCTCGATGAGGCGCTCGGGCTGCACGTGGGCCAGGCCGAACGACCGGATGCCGGGGGTGTCGATGATCCAGCCCTCGTCGTCGGGGAGCGCCAGGAGGTAGGCACTCGTGGAGGTGTGGCGCCCGCGGCCCGTGACCACGTTGACGTGGCCCACCTCGCGCTGGGCGTCGGGGACGAGGGCGTTGACGAGGGTCGACTTGCCCACGCCGCTGTGCCCGACCAGCACGCTGGTGCGGCCGCGCAGGCGCTCGCGCAGCTGGGCCAGGTCGCCGCCGCGCTGGGTGACGACCCACGGCACGCCGAGCGACCGGTAGGTGGTCAGCAGGGTCTCGGGGTCGGCGAGGTCGGCCTTGGTGAGGCACAGCAGCGGGCTCATCCCGGCGTCGTACGCCGCCACCAGGGCTCGGTCGATCAGGCGCGGGCGCGGCTCCGGGTCGGCCAGTGCCGTGACGACGACGAGCTGGTCGGCGTTGGCGACGATGACGCGCTCGACGGGGTCGTCGTCGTCGGCCGTGCGCCGCAGCGTGGTGGTGCGCTCGACGACCTCGACGATGCGGGCCAGCGAGCCGTCGGCCCCGGAGGTGTCGCCGACGACACGCACGTGGTCGCCGACCACGACGCCCTTGCGGCCCAGCGGGCGCGACTTCATCGCCATCACGCGGCGCCCGTCGACCTCGAGGGTGAAGCGTCCCCGGTCGACGGTGACGACGCGGCCGTCCTCGGCGTCGGCGTAGGAAGGGCGCTCCTTGGTGCGGGGTCGAGTGTGGCGACGAGGACGTTCGTAGTGCTCGTGGTCGTGCTCGCCGTAGCGGCCCCGGGTCACCCGACGGCCTCGTCCCGGACCAGGTTCTCCCACGCGTCGGCGAAGTCGGGGAAGGTCTTGGACGTCGTCGCGACGTCCTCGACCAGCACGCCGTCCACCGCCGCCCCCACCACGACCGCGGCATGGGCCATGCGGTGGTCGGCGTAGGTGTGGAAGACCCCGCCGTGCAGCGACGCCGGCCGGATCGTCAGCCCGTCGTCGTGCTCGTCGACATCGGCTCCGAGTCTGGTCAGCTCGGCCGTCAGCGCGGCCAGCCGATCGGTCTCGTGCGCGCGGATGTGGGCGATGCCGGTCAGGTGCGACGGACCCCGCGCCAGCGCGCACAGCGCCGCGATGACCGGGGTGAGCTCACCGACGTCGTGGAGGTCGAGGTCCACGCCCTCGAGCCGCTCGGGACCGGTGACGGTGAGGCCGTCGTCGCCGAGCGCGACCTCGCACCCCATGAGGGACAGGATCGAGCGCAGCTCGTCGCCGGGCTGCGTCGTCCGGGTCGGCCAGTCGCGCACGGTGACGGTGCTGCCGGTGACCGCCGCGAGTCCCAGGAAGGGGGCCGCGTTGGACAGGTCGGGCTCGATGACCCGGTCCAGGGCACGCACGCTGCCCGGCGCGACCGCCCAGCGGTTGGCATCGGCGTCGTCGACCTCGACGCCGTGCTCGCGCAGGAGCGCGACCGTCATGTCGATGTGGGGCAGGGACGGCACCGGCTTGCCGACGTGGCGCACGTCGACGCCGTGGTCGTAGCGCGCGCCCGCGAGCAGGAGGGCGGAGACGAACTGCGAGGACGCGCTGGCGTCGATGGTCACCCGACCCCCCGGGACCCGCCCGGATCCGCGGACCGTGAACGGAAGGGCCCCGCGGCCCTCGTCGTCGACGTGGATCCCGAGCGCGGTGAGGGCGGCCAGGACCGGGCCCACGGGCCGGTTGCGCATGTGGGGGTCGCCGTCGAAGGAGACCGATCCCGTCGCGAGGCCGGCCACGGGTGGGACGAAGCGCATGACGGTGCCGGCGAGCCCGCAGTCGACCTCGGCGTCACGCGTCCACACGCCCGGACGGACGTGCCAGTCCTGGCCGTCGTCCTCGATGCCGGTGCCGAGGGCTTCGAGCGCGGCGCGCATGAGGGTGGTGTCGCGCGAGCGCAGCGGGCGGCGTACGACGCTGGGGCCGTCGGCGAGCGCGGCCAGGATGAGGGCACGGTTGGTGAGCGACTTGCTGCCCGGCAACGAGACGTGGCGGCGCACGCGCGCTCCGACCCTGGGGGCGGGCCACAGCGGCAGCGTCGGGGTGCTCACCCGCCAAACCCTATCCGGCCCGCGCCGGTCGGACTCCCTCGTCTACGCGCGGATCCGTGGCGCACCCGGGAGCTCGGGCAGCTCCGGCGGCTGGCCGAGCACGATGGGCAGGGTGTTGTTGGCCGGGTTCGTGTCGTCGAGCTCCGTCGTGACGGTGGCCACGAGGACGTCGCCCTGCGGCGCGATCGCCCGCACGGTGATCGACGGGGACGCCCCGGGCTCGATGGTGCACGTGACCACGAGGCCGATCCTGGTGCAGCGCGCGTCGTTGGCGTCGAGGGGGGAGAGCTCGGCCGCGTCGGTCGCGGTGACCTGCACCGTCGCGGCTGCGTCAGCGGGGAGTCCCTGGACCGTGAGGGTGACGGTGTGGGCCGGGCCCTGGGTGGTGACCTGCGCGGAGAGCGACACGTCGACCGGGTCGGGCGTGGGTGTCGGCGTCGGGGTCGGTGTGGGCGTCGGGGTCGGCGTGGGCGTCGGTGTCGGAGTCGGAGTCGGTGTGGGCGTGGGCGTGGGCGTCACGGTCGGAGTGGGCGTCGGCACCGGAGTCGGGGTGGGGGTAGGTGTCGGCGTCGGCACCGGAGTCGGGATGGGGGTCGGCGTCGGCGTCGGCGTCGGCGTGGGTGTTGGGGTCACCGTGGGGGCGGGCGCCGGCTCGGTCGCGGCGACCACCTCCACCGGGGACGTGGTCGCCGGCGCGCTCGTCCGACGACGTGGACGCGCTTGGCGGCTGGCAGACGCGGTGGAGGAGGGGGAGACCAGGGAGGATCCCTCGGCAGCCACCGGGTCGCGGGAGGGACCTCGGTCCGGGGGGCTGGTCGTCAGCGCGACGGCACCGCCCACGACCACCACCGTGGCGGCGACACCGGCGACCGCCGTCGCCGGGGCGTGCGCGGTCACGAGGTCGCGCAGGCGGCCCAGGGCCAGGGCGATCCCGGCCTGGGCGGAGGCCGAGCCGATGGAGCTGACGTACGCCGCCGCGGCGCTGCCGAGCAGCAGCGGGGCGAGCAGGGCGCCGAGGTTGGAGTTCACCTCGGTCAGCTCGAGGTAGACCGCCATGCAGGAGCGGCAGCTGCCGAGGTGGTCCTCGACCTTGCCGGCGTCACGGCGCGTGATCCCGTTGCGGATGTAGGCGCCGAGGTGCTCGTGGGTCCAGCGGCACTGGTCGTCCTCCAGCTCCCCGACGTGCTGGGTCAGGAACGCCTGGCGCAGTCCCTCTCGGGCGCGGTAGGCCAGCGCCGACACCGAGTTGGGGCTCATGCCGAGCAGGGGAGCGATGTCGGCGGGCTTGTTGCCCTCGACCTCGGTGTGCCACAGCACCAGCTGCCACCGCTCGGGCAGCGAGGCGAAGGCCTTGGCGGCCGTCTCGTTCTCGAAGCCCTCCACGGCGGTGTCGCGGAACGGCACCCCCGGGTCGAAGGCGTCGATGTTGTCGGTGGTGTGCAGGCGCGAGCCGGCCCGCAGCTTGTCGACGCGGAGGCGGCGCACCGAGGTGAGGAGGTAGGCGCGGAACGCGACGTCGGGACCGCCCCCGCGCTGGAGCACGTTGAGCACCTTCATGAACGCCTCGGACACCAGGTCCTCCACGTCCCCGGGCGCGACCAGCTGGCGGGCGAGCCGGCGGGCGGAGTCGGCGTGGCGCTCGAAGAGCGTGCCGTAGGCCTCGAGGTCGCCTCCGCGCACGGCGGAGATCAGCTCGGCATCGCCGGGCGTCTCGAGACTGGTGGCCGTGCTGCCCATGAACACCCAACGTTCGACGAGGGGATTGATGACGCGATCCCGATCGACTGTAGTCGCGCCGGACCCTGCGCGCCCGGGGTACGAGGCAAAAAATGTCGTCACGAAATTTCCCACCCGTTTCGCGTCATGCCGGGGCCGGGAGCGCGTTTCCCTCCCGAGCACGACACCACCAAAGGGGCTGGCATGGGACTCTTCGCCATTCGTGGGCGACGAACCCAGCCTGCAGGTCCCGAGGCGAGCGAATCACTGACTCCCGGACAGCGGTTGGGGTTGCCGCACCGGTTGGAGGCCGTGGGGGAGGCGCTCGCCTCGGGATCGGAGGGTCTCGAGGCCGGGGTGGTGGCCGGTGAGTGGCTGGCTCGCGACGGGGTGCCGCTCGAGGAGGCGCTGGACCGGCTCCGGTGCACCTGGGAGCTGGTGCGCGGACAGCAGCCCAGCTTCGAGGCGGTGTCGGTGCTCGCGGTGGCCTGGAGCGACAGCACCGTGGGCTACCTGCACCAGATGTCGTGCGAGGACCCGATGACCGGGTTGTCGAGCCGCGCGCACCTGCGCGGGCGCCTGAGCGACCTCTACCGCCGGCACCCGGCGGGCGAGCCCAACCTCGACCACGCGCTGGTCCTGTGCGAGGTCGCGCCGGAGCACGGCGCCGCGGACGACTCCTTCACCCGCGCGATGCGGCTGTCACGGATCGGCGACGTGGCGCGCACGGTCTTCTCCCAGGGCGAGTCGGTGGCCCGCATCGGTCCTGCCCGCGTCGCCGTGCTCGCCGAGCGCGACGAGCGCCTCGGCCGACGGGTCCGGCTCCTGCGCACCATGCTCTCCGGCCACGCCGGCGGCAGCGCGGAGCCACGGGTCTGGATCGAGGGGCTGCCCGGCAGCGACCACACCGCCGCGATGCTGCTCGACGAGCTCGCCCGCTCCTGACCGGTCCCGCGGCTGGCTAGGCTGCTGGCATGTGCGGCCGGTACGCCTCCTCGCGTCGACCCGAGGACCTCGTCGAGGAGTTCGAGGTGGAGCAGTCGCACGTCGCAGCCGCGCTCCCCGCGGACTACAACGTGGCGCCGACCAAGGAGGTCTACGCCGTCGTGGAGCGTCCTCCCCGTGGGACGGACGACCCCCCGCAGCGCCAGCTCCGGGTCCTGACGTGGGGCCTGGTGCCGTCGTGGGCCAAGGACCCGTCCATCGGTTCCCGGCTGATCAACGCCCGCATGGAGACCGTCGCCGAGAAGCCGTCCTTCCGGCGGGCCTTCGCGACCCGTCGGGCGCTGCTGCCCGCCGACGGCTACTACGAGTGGTACGCCACCTCGCAGACCACGGCGCGCGGCAAGCCGGTGAAGCAGCCCTACTTCATCCGGCCGCGCGACGGCGGCGTGCTGGCGATGGCCGGGCTCTACGAGATCTGGCGCGACCCCACGCGTGCCGAGGACGACCCGGACCGGTTCCGCTGGACCTGCACGCTGCTGACGACCCAGGCGGAGGACGAGCTCGGCCACATCCACGACCGCATGCCCCTGGTGGTCGAGCGCGAGCGGTGGCACGAGTGGCTCGACCCCACCCACGGCGGCGACCTCTCGCTGCTGGTGCCGGCCGCACCCGGCCGGCTCGAGGCCTACCCCGTCGCGACGCTGGTCAACAACGTCGCCAACAACGGACCCGAGCTGGTCGCCCCGCTGCCCCTGGAGGAGACGTCGTGACCAAGCCCGAGATCCGCGACGTGACCACCCCCCACGGTCCCGGACGTCTCCACGTCCACCGGGCCCACCGCCCGCAGGCGACGCTCCTGCTGAGCCACGGCGCCGGGGGAGGCGTCGACGCCCGCGACCTCGTGGCCCTGGCGGGTGCGCTGCCGGCACAGGGGTTCTCGGTCCTGCTGCTGGAGCAGCCGTGGCGCGTGGCTGGGCGCAAGATCGCCACCGCACCGCCCACGCTCGACACGGCCCTGCGCTGCGCGGCCGCGACCATGAGGCTCCGTACGCCCTTGGTGGTGGGCGGACGCTCGGCGGGAGCCCGGTCCGCGGCACGCACGGCCCGCGAGCTGGGCGCGGCAGGTTGTCTGGCCCTGTCCTTCCCGCTGCACGCCCCGGGTCGCACCGAGCCGACCCGCCTGCCCGAGCTCGAGGGCGCCGGGCTGCCCACGCTGGTCGTGCAGGGGGAGCGCGACCCCATGGGCCGCCCCGAGGAGTTCCCCGACCTGCCCGGGCTCGATGTGACGGTGGTGCCCGGGGGCGACCACGGGCTCAAGGTGCCCGCGCGAGGGCCGGTGAGCCAGGAGGAGGCGATGGGCATCCTCGTCGAGGCGACCCTGGAGTGGCTGGTCCGCGAAGTGGTCGGGAATCCATCCGGGCGCTGAGATGTTGGGGCCAGTGTGCTGATGACCCTCGACCGACGAAGCGCCGCGTCCGACGACGCGGCGGTAGTCTGGGCGGCGATGACTGAATCGCTGCAGGACGAGATGCCTGACCCCGAGACCCTGCTGCGCGAGGAGACGCCGGAGGAGCGCTCCGCGCGCTTCGAGCGCGATGCCCTCCCGTTCCTCGACCAGCTCTACGGAGCGGCGATGCGGATGACCCGCAACCCCTCCGACGCAGAGGACCTCGTCCAGGAGACCTTCGCGAAGGCCTACTCCGCCTTCCACCAGTTCAAGCCCGGCACCAACCTGAAGGCCTGGCTCTACCGCATCCTCACCAACACCTACATCAACTCCTACCGCAAGAAGCAGCGCGAGCCGCAGCAGTCGATGTCCGAGGACGTGGAGGACTGGCAGCTCGCCCGCGCCGAGTCGCACACCTCCACCGGGCTGCGCTCGGCCGAGACCGAGGCTCTCGACCGGCTGCCCGACAGCGAGGTCAAGGAAGCCCTGCAGCGCCTGCCCGAGGAGTTCCGCCTGGCGGTCTACCTCGCCGACGTCGAGGGTTTCCCCTACAAGGAGATCGCCGAGATCATGGGCACGCCCATCGGCACGGTGATGTCCCGTCTGCACCGCGGTCGTCGCCAGCTGCGCGACATGCTCGCCGACTACGTCCGCGCCAACGACCTGCTGCCCGCTTCCGCGACCGAGGGGATGGACACGTGAGCGACCACGAGCACGGCTACTCCGGATCATCGCGAGACGACTGTGTCGACTACATCGAGCGCATCGTCTACCTCCTCGACAACGAGCTCGACAAGGCCGACTGCGCGATCGTCGAGCTCCACCTGCGTGAGTGCAACCCCTGCCTGGAGCGCTACGACGTGCAGCGGACGGTGAAGTCGCTGGTGGCCCGGTCCTGCGGAGAGGCCGCTCCCGCCGAGCTGCGCGACCGTGTGCGGCTGCAGCTGCGCCAGATCTCGATGCAGATCACCACCGAGGGTGGCTGAGTCCACCGCCGGGGCCGATTTCGCCGCTGCCCCCACCATTTGAGAAGATCACTCGTCAGGCCCATACCGGGCCGAGAGGACTGGAGGACACCATGGGCAAGACCGGCCGCAAGCGCCGCGCTCGCAAGAAGAAGGGCGCCAACCACGGGAAGCGCCCCAACGCCTGAGCGCAACAGACAACCGGACCCCCGAGCCGGACGGCCGGGGGTTCGTTGTGTCCGGGGGACTAGGACTGCACGCGTGCCATGAACCGCTCGGCGTCGACCACGACCCGCGTCACCTCCCCGGAGGCCACCACCTTGCCGTCGTGGACGTGCCGGGCAGCGACGGTGAAGCGGTGCAGGCGGCCGTCGACGTACGCCGTGCTCGCCGAGACCTCCACCTGCGCCCCCACCGGGGACGCGGCGAGGTGCTCGACCTGGACGCGGGTGCCGACGCTCGTGGCGCCCGCGGGCAGGGACTCCTCGACGGCCGCACAGGTGGCGGCCTCGAGCCAGGCCAGGAGGCGGGGGGTGCCCAGCACCTCCAGCGACCCGCTGCCCACGGCCCGGGCGGTGTCGTCCTCGGACACGGTGAACCGCAGCGTGGCCTCGCCCATCCTCAGATCCCGAATGTGCTGCGCGGGTAGGTCGCGTCGACGTCGGTGATCACGTTGACGAGGTAGGGCACGCCGGAGGCGTACGCGCGATCGAGGGCAGGGCCGATCTGGCGGGGGTCGGTGACCGTCTCCCCGGCACCGCCCAGGGCCTTGACGACCTCGTCGTACGGCGTGCGCTGGGCGAGGTCGGCGATGACGTCGTAGCCGTACAGCATCTGCATCGGGCCCTTCTCCAGGCCCCAGGCGGAGTTGTTGCCCATCACCATCACCACCGGCAGGTCGTGCCGGACCAGGGTGTCGACGTCCATCAGGGAGAAGCCCGCGGCTCCGTCGCCCAGCAGGAGGGTGACCTGGGCGCTCGGGCGGGCCAGGCGGGCCGCGATCGCGGCACCCATGCCGGCCCCCAGGCAGCCGTAGGGCCCGGGGTCCAGCCAGCCGCCGGGACGCTGGGGCTCGACGTACTTGCCCGCGAAGGAGACGAAGTCGCCTCCGTCGCCGATGACCACGGCGTCGTCGGCCAGCCGGGGCACCAGCTCGCCGTAGATGCGTGCGGGGTGGACGGGGTCGGCCTCGGCGCTCAGCAGCTCCGCGTCCCGCGCCGCGGCCGCACGGACCTGGTCGGCGCCGCTGAGGGCTGCGCCGCGGGCCTTGGTGACCAGCAGCGGGTGCCCGCCGGG
>JAJPEO010000332.1 GCA_021166815.1 Nocardioides sp. | reverse complement strand
GCCCGCGGTCGTGATCGCTCGAGCAAGACCAAAGCCGGTCGGCCCGGCCTCGTAGGTCACCGCGACCGGGCCGGGGAGCCTTTTCAGCCACTCGACCACGACGTCATCGGACGGGACCAGCCGCTCCCTGAAGAGCTCGCCAGTCTTCGTGTCGATCGCACACGCGGCGACCGATCGTGCGTGCACATCAAGCCCAGCACTCGTACGCTCGATAAACACCGGGGCCTCCCACAACTGTCGGATAGGCCGAGCAGGTGGCCCCTGCTCGGTAACCCACGAACATGTGTGAGTGAGGCCCCGGCCCGCAACCACTCATCGACGAGCGGTCACGTCATACCGTCTGAGGGCGACGTACGTCAGCCCACCGGGAACCCCAGTCGGGGTGCCCGGTTCGTCGTCGTGGGGGAGGGACGGACGATTCCGGGGGGCGTCGGCAACAAATCCAAGGCCCGTCGGCGTGTCGACTGGAAATTACACGTTTGTAGTTACTCAGAAACCCTTCCGTTACGCATGTGACTGGTGTGAACTCACTCCCGTGTGAACTTCCCCCCGCACACACAGGAGCAGATTCCGCATGCGACCCGTACAGGCCCGACTCGTCACGGTGTGCCAGCAGACGCTGGCGCTCGGTGTCGTCCTCGCCGTCCTCACCCCGGCCTCCGGCGTGGTGTCCCTCGACATCATCCGTGGCGGCGAGTCGGTGCTCCCGCGCGCTGCCGCGCCCGCCCCGGCCACGCTGATGTCGGCGACGGTGCCGACGGCCGCGGTCGAGCCGACGGTGACGGAGGTGTCGTTGACCGGAGCCGAGCGGGGGACCGCCGCGCTGTCCGGTCGCGCCGTGGTCGGCCGTACGGCCAGTTCCTCGCGCGTGGTGAGCACCCCCCAGCCCGTCTCCGGCTACACGGCGGTGGGTGTCACCTGGGACCCCGAGGTGGCGCTGGAGGAGGACCAGATCACGGTCGTCGTCCGCACTCGCACGGGTGAGCAGTGGAGCGAGTGGCAGGAGATGGAGTACCACGACGAGCACGCCCCGGACCCCGAGAGCGCCGAGGCGGACGCCGCGCGCCCGGGCACCGAGCCGATGTTCGTCGGCGAGGTCGACGACGTGCAGGTCGAGGCCCGCACCGACGGCACCACGCTCCCCTCCGACCTCTCCCTGGCCATCGTCGAGCCCGGCGAGAGCCAGGAGACCGAGGAGGCGGCCCCGGAGGGCAACGCCCCCGCTGGTGCCGAGGACGCCGAGGAGGACGGCCTCGTGCTGCAGTCGGCCCGCGCCGTCACCCAGCCGCGCATCTTCACCCGCGCCCAGTGGGGGGCCGACGAGCGCATCCGCGACAAGTCGTCGCTGCGCTACGGCACCATCAAGGCCGGGTTCGTGCACCACACGGTCAACGCCAACAACTACACCGAGGGCCAGGTGCCGGGGATCCTCCGCAGCATCTACGCCTACCACGTGAAGTCCCGCGGCTGGAGCGACATCGGCTACAACTTCCTCGTCGACCGGTTCGGCCGCATCTGGGAGGGCCGCTACGGCGGGATCGACAAGCCCGTGGTCGGCGCCCACACGCTCGGCTACAACGAGGTCTCGTTCGCGATGTCGGCGATCGGCAACTTCGACACCGTCAACGCGCCCGACGTCATGCTGCGCGCGTACGGCCAGCTCTTCGCCTGGAAGCTGTCGCTGCACGGCGTCGACCCGGCGTCGACCTCGCAGTGGCTCAAGGGCAAGAAGTTCAACGCCATCAACGGCCACCGTGACGCAGGGTCGACGGCGTGCCCGGGACGCTACCTGTACGCCAAGCTCCCCGCGATCCGCACCTACGCCAAGCAGGCCGCCGGCTCGGGAACGGTGACGCCGACCCCCACGCCGACGCCGACGCCCACCCCCACGCCTACTCCCACGCCGACGCCCGAGCCGACGCCGGGCATCACGGTGACCGAGCCGCGTCCGCAGGCCAACCTCGTCGGCTCGCGCCACCCCGACCTGGTGCTGCGCCGCGCCTCCGACAACAAGGCGTTCATCGTCCCCACCGGCGGCCTCACGGCCTTCACCGAGCGCCGGACCATCGCGGCGACCGGCTGGAGCAAGCCGGCCAGCGTGATCCCCTCGCCCGACCTCACCGGTGACCGCGTCATCGACCTGGTGGTCGTCAACAACGGCAAGGCGATGGTGCGCCGGGGCTGGCGCGCGGGTCGCTTCGGCAAGACGGTGAAGTCCTCGAGCGTCAAGGGACTGTCCCTCATCACGGCGGTCGGCGACGTGACCGGCGACGGTCGCAACGACCTGCTCGCCCGTCGCAAGGACAAGCTCGTCCTGATGAAGGGCGACGCGACCGGAGGCTTCCTGCGTCGCCAGGTCATGGGCGGCTTCGGCCAGTACACCCAGCTCATCGGCGCCGGCGACGTGACCGGCGACGGCCGCCCGGACCTGCTGGCCCGGACATCCACGGCGATGTTCCTCCACACCGGTCTCGGGCGCGGCAAGTTCACCGCGCCGCGAGCAGTCCCGGGTGCGTGGAGCAACTACGACCGCGTGGCCTCCGGGGGCGACTACACCGGTGACGGCCGCCCGGACCTGGTCGTCCGCAACCGCCAGTCCAAGGGCTACGTCATCCCGCTGACCGGCAACGGCACCTGGGGTGCCGCGCGAGGCCCCATCGGCAGCTTCGGTGGGATGCGCCACCTCTCCGGCACCGGGCAGTTCGTCGGCGGCCAGGGCCCTGACCTGCTGGCCGTCTCCGGGGACTCCCTGCGCCTGCTCGTCAACCGCGACACCTTCGACATCGGTGAGGCGATCGACACCGGCCGCAGCTTCACCGGCATGAACGTCTTGATGAACGCCGGCGACATCGACGGCGACGGCTTCGGTGACGTGGTCACCCGGCACGCCGACGGCCGGCTGTTCCGCTACCGCGGACTCAAGTACGGCCGGCTCGGCAAGCGCGTCCTGATCGGTGACGGATATGCCAACGTCACCGGGCTGAGCGCGGTGGGCGACGTGACCGGCGACGGCAAGCCCGACCTCATGGGGATGGTGGGCGGTACTCCCACCGTGTGGAGGGGCAACGGCACCGGCGGTTTCGTCGCGGGCGTGCGGGTGGTCAGCCGCGTGCAGGCTCGCGCGGGGCTCCCGAGCGACACGTCGCGCTACGACTGGATCCTCACCGTCGCCGACCTGCAGGGCGGTGCCGGGACCGACTACGTCGTCCGCGACCGGAGCAACGGCCAGCTGGTGTTCTTCAACGGCCGCACCTCCGGGGTCTCCGCGCCGCGGGTCCTCGGCGACGGGCTGGGGGCGTACAACCTGGCCGGGTGACCGGCGCAGGACGAGACCGGGTCAGGCGCGCGCCGTCGCCCGCTCGGAGGTGAAGACCTCCTCGAGCCGGGCGGGATCGGGGTGCCGGACCAGGACCAGCGAGCCGTGGTGCGCAAACGGCTCGGTGAAGGTGGCCATGTCTGGTGGGGAAGCCGGGTTGGCCACCGAGAGGAGGCGGTCACCGCCGGTGAGAGGACTCCCGGCCGTGGCCGCCTCCCACATCTGTCCCTGCGTGAGCTCGTCGGTGGCCGCGTCGTCGGGCCCGGCGGGGTCCCAGGGGGTGAACGCGTCGGGCTGGGACCACACCTCGATGCCGACGTCGTGCACCCCCTCGGGCACGCCGTCGGGGAACCGGACGCCCATGGGCAGCAGGCTGCAGGCGAACACGGCGACGTCGTCGGCCCGGTCGGCCCACTGCTCCACCGTGTCGGGGCCGCAGACCACCACGTCGACGTCGTCACGGGTGCTGACGCAGGCGCCGAGGTTCCACGCGGCACCGAGGAACACGGGGCCCAGCCAGTGGGTGGGCAGGTCGATCCGGATGCGCTGGCCGCGCTCGAGGTCGCCCTCCTCCGCGAGCAGGCCGGACACCTTGGCCACCCAGTTGGCGTACGTCGTCACCGACAGCTCGGTGCGCTCGCCCGAGGCGTGGTCGTAGAACGTGACCAGGGGCCGGCCCGGGTCGCGGCGCAGCAGGTCGGACAACAGCGAGGCGAACGTGGTCACCGCTCCAGCCTAGGTGGGGGACGTCGCGGGCCCCGAGGCGGTGGCCTACCCTCGCGCCCATGAGCCAGTCCCTTCTCGACCACTTCTGGGCCGTCATCCCCGCTGGGGGTTCCGGGACCCGGCTGTGGCCGCTGTCGCGCTCGTCGCACCCGAAGTTCCTGCACGACCTCACCGGTGACGGCCGGACGCTCCTGCAGTCGACGTACGACCGGCTCGAGCCGATGTGCGGCGCGCGCATGATGGTCATCACCGGTCGTGACCACCGGGCCGCGGTCGTGGAGCAGCTGGACGCGATGAACCCGGACCACGTCATCGCCGAGCCCTCGGCCCGTGACTCGATGGCGGCGATCGGCCTGGCCGCCGCGCTGCTGGAGAAGCGCGACCCGGACTCGATCATGGGCTCCTTCGCCGCCGACCACGTGATCGCCGACCCCGAGCAGTTCCGCCGGGTGGTGGCGCAGGCCGTCGAGGTCGCGGCCGACGACTGGCTGGTCACCATCGGCATCGAGCCCACGGCGCCGGCCACCGGGTTCGGCTACATCGCCGCCGGTGAGGCGCTCGGCCGGGGCGGCGCCTTCGCGGTACGCGAGTTCGTCGAGAAGCCGACGCGCGAGGTGGCCGAGGGCTACGTCGCCGAGGGCTACCGGTGGAACGCCGGCATGTTCGTCGCCCGCCCCACGGTGCTGCTGGACCTGCTCGCCGAGGGCGACCCGGAGTTCGCCTCCCGCCTGCGCGGCATCGCCGCCAACCCCATGCTGATGCCGCGCGACTGGCCGCGGTTGCCGAAGATCGCGCTCGACCACGCCGTGGCCGAGCCCGCGGCGCGGGCGGGTCGGGTCGCGGTGGTGCCGGGCGACTTCGGGTGGGACGACGTGGGCGACTTCGCCTCGCTGCGATCGATCCTCCCCGGCAGCGGCCACGCCGTGCTCG
>JAJPEO010000286.1 GCA_021166815.1 Nocardioides sp. | reverse complement strand
TCCCGTCGACGAAGTTATGGAACGTATCGCCAACCGTGATCATCATGGCGGAGCGGCCACCGGACGCCGGCTCGTCGACGAGGAGCGCCACGGCCTGGCGCACCGCTGGGCCACGATGGTCGTGGCCCAGCCCTGGGCGGTCGTGAGTGTCGTCGTGGTGCTCCTCGCGCTGCTCGCGTGGCCGGTCAGCCAGATGAGGCTCGGCATGCCGAGTGGTGACACGGCCGGCCTCGAGACCTCCGAGCGCCAGGCCTATGACGCGATCACGTGGACCTTCGGCGAGGGCTGGAACGGACCGCTCGTGGTCGTGGCCCACCCGGAGGGCGCCGCGACGTTCGACGAAGCCGCGCTCACTGCCGTCGGCGACCGGCTCGCCGAGCACCCCGACGTGGTCGACGTACGGATGATGGGCGCGACGGACGACAAGACCACCGCCGTCTGGAGCGTGGTGCCCAGCGACGGCCCCCTGGACGCCTCCACGGCCGACCTCGTCCACGACCTGCGGGCCGCCGACTTCGCCGACGGGCTCGGCGCCGACCTCGGCGTGACCGGGCTGACGGCGATCAACCTCGACATCTCCGAGCGGCTGGCCGACGTCCTGCCGCTCTACATCGGGATCATCGTGCTGATCTCGCTGGCGATCCTCACCCTGGTGTTCCGCTCGGTCGTCATCCCGGTCAAGGCGACGGCCGGGTTCCTGCTCAGCATCCTCGCCACGTTCGGCCT
The DNA here is from genome assembly GCA_021166815.1 of Nocardioides sp. Classification (GTDB taxonomy): domain Bacteria; phylum Actinomycetota; class Actinomycetes; order Propionibacteriales; family Nocardioidaceae; genus Nocardioides. The sequence goes on along the minus strand of JAJPEO010000286.1, from coordinate 4,645 downwards.
CACGACGCTGGTGTTCCAGTGGGGCACCTTCAAGGAGGCCGTCGGCGTCGACACGGCCGGGCCGTTGCTGAGCTTCCTGCCCATCATGGTGACCGGCATCCTCTACGGCCTCGCCATGGACTACGAGGTGTTCCTCGTCAGCTCGATGCGCCAGGCCCACGTGCACGGCCACCCGGGCAAGGAGGCGATCGTCCACGGCTTCGAGCAGGCCAGCCGGGTCGTGGTCGCCGCGGCGGTGATCATGGTGTCGGTGTTCGCGGCGTTCGTGCTCACCGACGACACCACCATCAAGCAGTTCGGCTTCGCCCTCTCGACGGGCGTCCTGCTCGACGCGTTCCTCGTGAGGATGACGCTGGGGCCCGCCCTCATGGCGATCATGGGTCGCCACTCGTGGAGCCTGCCGCGCTGGATGGCGCGCTTCCTGCCCGACCTCGACATCGAGGGGGACAGGCTCGTGCGCCGGATGGGGTCCCCGAAGGGGTAGTCAGAGGTTGCCCACCACGTAGTCGATGGCCTGGGTGAGCTTCTCGACGTCGCTCGGGTCGATCGCGGGGTACATCGCGATGCGGAGCTGGTTGCGGCCGAGCTTGCGGTAGGGCTCGGTGTCGACGACGCCGTTGGCGCGCAGCACCTTCGCCACCTGCGCGGCGTCGATGCTGTCGTCGAAGTCGATCGTGCCGATGACCAGCGAGCGGTGCTCGGGGTTGGCCACGTAGGGCGTGGTGTACGACGTGCGCTCGGCCCAGCCGTACAGCGCGTCGGAGGAGGCCGTCGTGCGCTCGACCATGCCGGCCAGCCCGCCGTTGGCGTTCATCCAGTCCAGCTGCTCGGCCATCAGGAAGAGGGTGGCGACCGAGGGGGTGTTGTAGGTCTGGTTCTTGGCCGAGTTGTCGATCGCGGTCGGCAGGTCGAAGAACGGCGGGACGTAGCGGTCGGTCGCGGCGATCTCCTCGGCGCGGGCCAGGGCGCGCGGCGACATGATCGAGATCCACAGGCCGCCGTCGGAGGCGAAGCACTTCTGCGGGGCGAAGTAGTAGGCGTCGACCTCGTTGAGGTCGACCGGCAGGCCGCCGGCGCCGGAGGTGGCGTCCACCAGGACGAGCGCGTCGTCGGCGATGCCCTCGGGGCGGCGTACGGGGGCCATGACCGCGGTGGAGGTCTCGTTGTGGGCCCAGCCGTAGACGTCGACGCCCTCCTCGGCGACCGGGTCGGGGCGCGAGCCGGGCTCGGAGGTGATGACGCTCGGCTCGGCCAGCCACGGGGCCTTCTTGGCCGAGGAGGCGAACTTGGAGGAGAACTCGCCGAACGACAGGTGCTGGCTCTTCTCGCGGATCAGGCCGAAGCAGGCGATGTCCCAGAACGCGGTGGCGCCGCCGTTGCCGAGCACGACCTCGTAGCCCGCCGGGAGGTCGAACAGCGCGGCGAGGCCCTCACGGACCCGCCCGACGGTGTTCTTCACCGGGGCCTGGCGGTGGGAGGTGCCCATCAGGGTGTCACCGGTCGCGGCGAGCGCGTCGAGGTGGCTGGTCTGGATCTTGGAGGGCCCGGCGCCGAAGCGGCCGTCGACGGGCAGGAGCTCGGCAGGGATCTGCAGGGCGTCGGTCATGGGGAATCAACCTCGAAGGGGACTCGACGAAACAGGGACTGACGACACTGTCAGTACGCCTATTCTGGCACTGCCTGCACCGCCTGACCCGTCCGGGAGACCAACTGTGAGCAATGTCCCCTCGCCAGCGGCCGTCGCGTCGCACGAGGTGGCGCTGCGCATCGAGCGGGTCGCCATCGACCACCCCGACGCCCAGCGGCTCATCGAGGAGGTCCAGCAGTTCTACGTCTCCCTCTACGGCGGACGCGACGACTCACCCATCGAGCCGGGCTACTTCGACCCGCCGATGGGCTCGTTCTTCGTCGGCTACCTCGGGGACGAGGCGGTGGCGACCGGCGCCTGGCGGTTCCGTCCCGACGTGGGAGCCGAGCTCGGCATCGAGGTCCCGGCCGAGATCAAGCGCATGTACGTCGTACCCCGTGCCCAGGGTCGCGGCCTGGCGCGGACCATGCTCGCCCACCTCGAACGGACCGCTCGAGCCGCGGGGGCGCGCACGATGATCCTGGAGACGGGTGCCCCGCAGGTCGCGGCGATCGGCCTCTACACCGCGAGCGGCTACGAGCGCATCGAGTCGTTCGGCCACTACCGCTGGTCGGACACCAACCGCTGCTTCGCCAGGCCCCTGGGCTGACCTTCCGCGCATTGCGCCATTCCGCTGACGGGGCCGAAGTCTTTACCTACCGTTGAAGGGCACCGCAGCGCTTGGGAAGGCGTGGCGGTGCACTCGTGGAAGCTTCGTGCGCCGTCGTGGGGCGGCGCTGGGGAAGGTGAATGCCATGGCGCTGCTGCGCCCTCGACGTCCTGCGCTCGCGCGCACCCTCGCGGCGATGGTCGCCACGGCCGTGATGGCCGTCGGCCTCGGCCCCGGAACGGCACACGCCGCCGGCTCGGACCAGCGGGGAACCATCGTGACCTCGTCGGCCCCGTACCTGGCGCCCGTGGAGCCCTACGCCGGCTACCAGCCGCAGACCCGGTGCCGGCGCAAGCCCAAGCCGGGTGTGCTGATGCTCGCCGACTGGCTCACCCGCCGCGGCGGTGGCTACGGCCCGATCAGCCGCTCGTGCGCAGGATCCAGCGTGAGCGAGCACAAGGAGGCGCGTGCGTTCGACTGGATGCTCGACGCGAGGAAGAAGCGCCACCGTCGCATCGCGCGGAAGTTCCTCGACCAGGTGTTCGCCCCCGACGACACCGGCCAGCCGCACGCGCTGGCTCGCCGCATGGGGATCATGTACGTCATCTGGAACGACCGGACCTGGGCGTCCTACCGCGGCTTCGAGCCCAAGGCCTACCTCAGCTCCAGCTGCCGCACCCGCAAGCGCTGCTCGGCCACCCTGCGGCACCGCGACCACATCCACATCTCGCTCACCCGCAAGGCCGCGCGCGGCGAGCTGAGCTGGTACGCCGCGCAACGGGCTCGCTGACGCGGCAGCCGCCCGTTACGCGAGGTGCGGCAGGTGCGTCAGTGCCTCGTCGACGGCGGCGCGCAGGTCGGCGTCGGCGATCGAGTGGTCGTTGACGCCCTCGGTGAGGTAGGCGTCGTAGGCCGGCAGGTCGAGGTGGCCGTGACCGCACAGGGCGGTGAGGATCACCTTCTCCTCGCCCGACTCCTTGCAGGCCAGCGCCTCGCGGACAGCCTCGGCGAGGGCGTGGGTCGGTTCCGGCGCCGGGACGATCCCCTCGGTGCGCGCGAACTGCACGCCGGCGGCGAAGCACTCCGACTGCGGCCGGGCGACCGCCTCGATCAGCCCCTCCTCGTAGACGTGGGAGATCAGCGGGCTCATGCCGTGGTAGCGCAGCCCGCCCGCGTGGATCGGGTCGGGGATGAAGTCGTGGCCCAGCGTGTGCATCTTCAGCAGCGGCGTGAGGCCCGCGGTGTCGCCGAAGTCGTACGCATAGACGCCCTGGGTGAGCGAGGGGCACGCCTCCGGCTCGACCGCGCGGATCGTCGGCGACATCGTGCCGTTGAGCTTCTCGCGCAGGAACGGGAACGCCAGGCCGCCGAAGTTGGAGCCGCCTCCGGTGCACCCCACGATCAGGTCCGGCGTCTCGCCGACCTTGGCGAGCTGGAGCAGCGCCTCCTCGCCGATGATCGTCTGGTGCAGCAGCACGTGGTTGAGCACGCTGCCCAGCGCGTAGTTGGTCGCCGGGTCCTGCGCGGCGACCTCGACCGCCTCGGAGATGGCGATGCCGAGCGAGCCGGGGGAGTCGGGGTCCCGGGCCAGGATGTCGCGCCCGGCCTGGGTGAGCTCGGACGGGCTGGGGTGGATGACGCCGCCGAAGGTCCGCATCATCATGCCGCGGTAGGGCTTGGAGTCGTACGACGCCCGCACCTGCCAGATCTCGCACTCCATGTCGAACTGCGCGCACGCGAAGGCGAGCGAGGTGCCCCACTGGCCCGCGCCCGTCTCGGTGGTAAGGCGGTTGATGCCGGCCTGCTTGTTGTAGAAGGCCTGCGGCACCGCGGTGTTGGGCTTGTGGGAGCCGGCCGGGCTCACGCCCTCGTACTTGTAGTAGATGCGCGCCGGGGTGCCGAGCGCCTTCTCCAGGCGGTGGGCGCGGTAGAGCGGGGACGGGCGCCACAGCCGGTAGATGTCGAGCACCTCGCCGGGGATGTCGATCCAGCGCTCGGTGCTCACCTCCTGCTCGATGAGCGGCATGGGGAACAGGGCAGCGAGGTCCTCGGGACCGGCCGGCTGTCCCGTGCCCGGGTGCAGCGGCGGCGGGGGAGGAGTCGGGAGGTCGGCCATGATGTTGTACCAGGCCGTCGGCATCTCCGACTCGTCGAGCAGGATCTTGTGGGGCATCGCCGGAGTGGTCACGATCGCCAAGGTAGGCGCACCGACGGCCTCCGCGCATCACTCTCGGCCAGTCGTCTCACGAGGCGGCGTCTACGGTGGGCGCATGGAGCGCGGCCTGATGCTCAACGACGCCGACTGCGGGTTCTGCATGCGGACCGCACGGCTCGTCCCGCGCCTGGGCGTGGACGTCGACCAGGCCACGATCCAGGGTGCTGACCTCGCCTCGCTCGGCGTCGACGCG
>JAJPEO010000280.1 GCA_021166815.1 Nocardioides sp. | reverse complement strand
GCGGGCCATCTCCTGGGCAGTGGGCAGCTCGTCGTGGACGAGGTGCGAGGCGGGGGTCTGCGAGCTCATGACCGCGACGCTATTGGCTACTCGGAAGTAGACCCAGCAGTACCGACGGGTAGTGTTGCGCGGCGTGACTCTTTTCATCGCGGGGTCGATCGCGACCGACCATCTGATGTCCTTCTCCGGCAAGTTCGCCGACAGCCTGGTGGTCGATCAGCTCGACAAGATCTCGGTCTCCTTCCTGGTCGAGGAGCTCGAGGTGCGCCGCGGTGGCTGCGCCGCGAACATCTCCTTCGGCCTCGGCAACCTCGGCGTGCGACCGGTCCTGGTCGGCGCCGTCGGTGAGGACTTCGGCGACTACCGCGCCTGGCTCGAGCGCCACGACGTCGACTGCGACTCCGTGCACGTGTCCGAGACCAAGCACACCGCCCGGTTCGTCTGCACCAACGACTCCTCCATGGCGCAGATCGCCAGCTTCTACGCCGGGGCGATGAGCGAGGCGCGCGAGATCGAGCTCAAGCCCATCGCCGACCGCGTCGGCGAGCCGTCGTACGTCCTGATCGGCCCCGACGACCCGCAGGGCATGCTGCGCCACACCGACGAGTGCCGCCAGCGCGGCTACCGGTTCGTCGCCGACCCCTCCCAGCAGCTCGCCTTCGGGGACGGAGACCTGATCCGTCCGCTGATCGACGGTGCGCACATCCTCTTCTCCAACGAGTACGAGTCGAGCCTCATCACCCAGAAGACCGGCTGGTCGCGCGAGGAGGTGCTCTCGCGGGTGGGGACGTGGGTGATCACCCTCGGCGGCGCCGGCGTACGCATCGAGCGCGAGGGCGAGGAGCCGATCGAGGTGGCTGCGGTCCCCGAGGCCCGGCTCGTCGAGCCGACCGGTGTCGGCGACGCCTTCCGGGCGGGCTACCTCGCCGCCCTGACGTGGGGCCTGGGCGACGAGCGGGCGGCCCAGCTGGGCTGCCTGCTGGCCGTGCACGTCATCGAGCAGGTCGGCACCCAGGAGTACGCGCTCTCGAGGGCGGCCTTCCTCGCTCGGCTGGAGGAGGCCTACGGCCCAGAGGCCGCGCAGGAGATCGAGCCGCACCTGCGGACGTTCCACCCCTGAGCGTGCGTCTGGGTCAGGCCAGGCGCCTGACCACGTAGCGCGCCACCCCGTCGGCGGCGGTGTCCTCGCGGACCCACTCCTGCCCGCGCATGCGGCACCAGGCAGGGACGTCGACGCGTGCGGCGGGGTCCTCGGCCACGACGGCCAGCAGGTCGCCGACGGCGACGGAGGCGAGGTTGCGGGCCAGCTCGATCACCGGTCGTGGGCAGGGCATGCCCCGGCAGTCGAGCTCGAGGGCGATGTCGTTCACATGCCCACCCGCGCCCTGATGCTGCGGACGACCTCGGGCAGGGCGTCGCAGAACGCGTCGACGTCCGCCCGTGTGGCATCGTCCTGCAGGGACAGGCGGACGTTGCCGTGGGTGAGGACCCCCATCGCCTCGAGCACGTGGCTCGGCGTGAGCGTCGAGGCCGTGCAGGCCGAGCCGCTGGCCACGCCGAAGCCCAGGCGGTCGAGCTCGGTGACGATGGCCTCACCGTCGACGTAGAGGCACGAGAACGTCACCAGGTGGGGGAGCCGTGAGTCCGGATCGCCCACGACGTCCACGTCGGGCACCTCGGCGGCGACGCGGGAGCGCACCACGTCGATGAGCTCTCGGTGGCGGGCCGACGTGGTCTCGCGTTCGGCGACCACGGCCTGGAGCGAGGCGGCCGCCGCGAGGATGGCCGGGACGTTCTCGAAGCCGGTGGTGCGCTCGTCGATGCGGTCGTCGTCGGGGAAGGGGTTGCGCCAGCGGCTGCCCTTGCGCACGAGCAGTACGCCGACCCCGGCCGGGCCGCCCCACTTGTGGGCCGAGCCGGCCGCCGCCGCCCAGCCGCGAGGCAGGGGCACGCGGCCCATGGAGGCACAGGCGTCGGTGAAGAGCGGGACCCCGGCGGGCAGATCGACCTCGCCCACGGGCTGGACGGTGCCGACCTCGTGGTTGGCGCTCTGCAGCGCGACCACGGCACAGTCGTCGCGCTCGGCGGCGGTGTGCAGCGCGGCGAGGTCCACGCGCCCCGTCCGGTCGACGCCCACCGAGTCGCCCCGTCCACCCCACCGCACGGCGTGGTGGACCGCGGAGTGCTCGACCGCACTGTGCGCGACCAGGTCTCCGCGACGCGAGCCCCGCAGGAGCCCGAGCACCCCCAGGTGCACCGCGTGGGTGCCGGTCGGGGTGAACGTGACCTCGTCGGGCCGCACCTGCAGCGCCTCGGCGGTCGCCTCGCGCGCGTTGTCCAGGATCATGCGAGCCTCGCGGGCGCTGCGGTGCAGGCGGCGAGGGTCGGCGTACCCGCGGTCCAAGGCGGCCAGCAGGGCCTCTCTCGCGGCCGGGTGGAGGGGCGCAGCCGACGCCGCATCGAGATCGGTACGCCGGGGCGAGGGCGCGGTGTCACGCTCAGAACTCACTCCGGCAACCTATTCCACCGCTCGACACCTGACCCTGCCACCCACACGAAGGCCTGTTGGGGCTAGTCTTGCTCAGTCGAGTAGGACCGAGAGAGAGGCTCGTCAGTGGGTCTGCAACTCCCCAAGGTTTCAGCCGTGCCCGCGAGGCGCCGGCTGAGCGTTGCACTCATGGGTGCAGCAGTGCTTTTCCTGGCCGGATGTTCCGAGGCCGACAAGCAGCAGATGAAGAACCTCGCGATGCCGGACCCGGCCAGCGCGCAGGCCCCTTACACGTTCGAGCTGTGGAAGTGGGCCTGGGTCGCGGCGATGGTCGTCGGTGTCATCGTGTGGGGCCTGATCTTCTACTCGATCTGGCGCTTCCGCCGTCGCAGCGAGGACGAGGTCCCCGTGCAGACGCGGTACAACCTCCCGCTCGAGGTCTTCTACACCATCGTGCCGATCCTCATGGTCGTGGTGTTCTTCGTCCACACTGTGCGCGTCCAGGACGAGATGACCAACCTCGAGCCCGACCCTGACCTCACGATCGAGGTCATGGGCCAGCAGTGGACCTGGACCTTCAACTACGGCCTCGGCGAGCAGGACACCGACGCCAAGCCCGAGGACCGCGAGTTCGCCTACGACCAGTACGTCCGGGTCGCCGGCACCGCCGGGGAGATCCCGACGCTCGTGCTCCCCGTCGACCAGGTCGTGCAGTTCAACCTGCACTCGCCCGACGTCATCCACTCCTTCAGCGTCCCGGCGTTCCTGACGAAGCTCGACGTGATCCCGGGTCGCGTCAACAAGCTCCAGGTCACGCCGACCGTCGAGGGCACCTACCCCGGCAAGTGCTTCGAGCTGTGCGGCGTGAGCCACGCGCGCATGCTCTTCAACGTCGAGGTGGTCAGCCAGGAGGAGTACGACGACTACGTCGCGTCGCTCGAGAAGCAGGGCCCCGTCCTCGACAAGCCCACCCTCGGTGGCGCCGACGTCATCACCCAGCCCGGCCTCGAGACCGAGACGGAAGGATCCCACCAGTGACCGCCGCATCAGCTGCAGCGCTGCCGGAGAGCGGCCGCAGGCCCCTCGGTCAGCAGCTCGTCCGGATCATGACGACGACCGATCACAAGCTGATCGGCAAGATGTACCTCATCACCTCGTTCGCGTGGTTCCTCGTCGGTGGCCTCATGGCCATGGTCATCCGCTCCGAGCTGGCCTACCCCGGCCAGCAGGTCGTGAACGACCAGTTCTACAACCAGCTGTTCACCATGCACGGCACGATCATGCTGCTGCTGTTCGCGACGCCGCTGTTCTTCGGCTTCGCCAACGTGATCATGCCGCTGCAGATCGGCGCACCCGACGTCGCGTTCCCGCGCCTCAACATGTTCAGCTACTGGCTGTTCCTGTTCGGTGGCCTCATCGCCGCCTCCGGCTTCCTGACGCCCAGCGGCGCCGCCGACTTCGGCTGGTTCGCGTACACACCACTGTCCAACGCTGTCCGCAGCCCGGGCATCGGTGGTGACCTCTGGACCATGGGCCTGTGGATGGCCGGTCTGGGCACGATCCTCGGTGCGGTCAACTTCCTCACCACGATCATCTGCATGCGTGCCCCGGGCATGACCATGTTCCGGATGCCGATCTTCGTCTGGAACACCCTGATCACCAGCATGCTCGTGATCATGGTCTTCCCGATCCTGGCCGGTGCCCTGCTCTCGCTGGAGGCCGACCGTCTCCTCGGGGCCCACGTGTTCGACCCGTCGCACGGCGGCCCGGTCCTGTGGCAGCACCTGTTCTGGTTCTTCGGCCACCCGGAGGTCTACATCATCGCGCTGCCGTTCTTCGGCATCGTCTCCGAGATCATCCCGGTGTTCTCGCGCAAGCCGATCTTCGGCTACGTCGGTCTCGTCGGGGCCACCCTGGCCATCGCGATGCTGTCGGTGGCGGTCTGGGCGCACCACATGTTCGTCACGGGCGCGGTGGACCTGCCCTTCTTCTCCGGCATGACGTTCCTGATCGCAGTCCCAACAGGCGTGAAGTTCTTCAACTGGATCGGCACGATGTGGGGCGGGTCGATCTCGTTCGACACCCCCATGCTGTGGACCCTGGGCTTCATGACCACCTTCCTCTTCGGTGGCCTCACCGGCGTCATCCTCGCCTCGCCCCCGCTCGACTTCCACGTGTCCGACTCCTACTTCGTGGTGGCGCACTTCCACTACGTGGTCTTCGGCACCGTCGTGTTCGCCATGTTCGCGGGCTTCTACTACTGGTGGCCCAAGTTCACCGGACGGATGCTCGACGAGAAGCTGGGCAAGGTGCACTTCTGGGTGCTGTTCGTGGGCTTCCACGGCACCTTCCTGATCCAGCACTGGCTGGGCGTCGAGGGCATGCCGCGTCGCTACTCCGACTACCTGGTCGAGGACGGCTTCACCACCCTCAACCAGATCTCGACGGTCTTCGCGTTCCTGCTGGCCGCCTCGACCCTGCCCTTCCTCTACAACGTCTACATCACCTCGAAGGCACCCAAGGTGGAGGTGGACGACCCGTGGGGCTGGGGCCGCTCGCTGGAGTGGGCCACCAGCAGCCCGCCGCCCCGGCACAACTTCGTCACGCTGCCGCGGATCCGCTCCGAGTCGCCGGCCTTCGACCTGCACCACCCCGAGGTGGGCCTGATCGAGCTGGCCGAGAACGATGGTGAGCGCCGCGGCGAGCTGGTCGACGCGCCGCAGACCGACGGCCGCGAGGAGCTGCTGCAGGACCGCCTCGACGGCGACACCAACACCACCGAGGGGGATGTCCGATGAAGGTCGAGTCCACTATCTTCGCGATCGCGACGGCGTTCTTCATCTTGGTCTCTGGCCTCTACTGGTTCATGGCCGAGGAGCCCGCCGGTACGGCGGCCCTGTTCATGACCGGCCTGCTTGCCGGCATGGTGACGCTGTACCTCGGCTTCCACGCCAAGAAGATGGACCCGCGGCCCGAGGACCGTGCCGACGGTGAGATCGCCGACGGCGCCGGCGAGCTGGGCTTCTTCCCGCCCTTCTCGTGGTGGCCGCTGTGGTGCGCCCTGGCCCTCAGCGCGATCGTCTACGCCCTCGCGCTGACCCAGTGGTGGCTGGTGGGCTTCGGGTTCGCCCTCGGCGCCATCGCGCTGGTCGGCTGGGTCTTCGAGTACTACCGCGGAGAGCACGCCCACTGAGGCACTCACGTCGCTCACAGAGCCCGCCCGGACGACGTCCGGGCGGGCTCTGTGCATCTCCTGACCGGGCACTTCTCCGCACCGGAAACGCGGCGACCGGGCACTTCTCCGCACCGCCGTGACCACTCCGTCACACCTCATGCGGGACGTGTGACGAGACGGCCGCTCGCGCGACCCCGTCGTCGTACGTCCCGGCCAACGTGTGCACGAGGCGCCCTGTGACACCGGGGGTAGCAGGTGTGAGCCAGCCCTCAACTCATCAGCGGGAGAATGTGGTCCTTGATGAGTGTCCTCGCCGCAGGTGTGTCGGAGACCTTGGTCAGGGTTTGGCGGTAGGACGACGGAATCGTGACGGGTGCTGATCGGAAGTCACGCACCCAATCCACGCCGACCCGGTGGCCGTCTCGGGCAGGTTCGGTCACGACTCCGATGGCTTTGACGAGCATCGTGCGGAAGTCGTTGTTCATCTGCTTCGCGACGAGCACGTCGCC
>JAJPEO010000268.1 GCA_021166815.1 Nocardioides sp. | reverse complement strand
CTCCGGCCGCGAGGAGCTCTACACCGCCTACATCCCGTGGGCGGTCGCCTTCGGCGTCGCCGACGAGTGGGCCGAGAAGTGGCACACCGAGATGGGCACCGAGCCGCCCGCGCCGGCGTACGTCGTGGGCGGCCACACGGGCGCCTACACCGCGCACGAGTTCAGCCAGATGGTCGACAGCTTCGACAGCACGGTGTCCTCGGCCATCTCCAGCTACCAGGCCGCCCAGTCGTCCTCCGGAGGCGGAGGCGGTGGAGGGGGCGGAGGGGGCGGCGGTGGCGGCGGTGGTGGTGGTGGTGGCTCGTGGTGAGCGCGTAGGCAACAATCAGCCCAAGTCCTGTCGAGAGGTGGTCCCGTGGCCGTCAGCTTTCCCTTCGCCATGTTCGCGATGCTCGTCCTGCTGGTGCTGGTCGGCACGTTCTTCGTGGTCGGCTTCAACAAGCTCCGCCGTGCCGACATCGCGGCCCAGGAGGCACTGGGCGGCATCGACGTCCAGCTGACGCGTCGCGCCGACCTCGTGCCCAACCTGGTGGAGACCGTGAAGGGCTACGCCGCGCACGAGAAGGGCGTCCTCGAGGAGGTCACCCGGGCCAGGGGCCAGGTCCAGGCCGCGGCCGGTGGTGACGACGTCCCTGCCAAGGCCGCTGCCGACGCCGCGCTGCAGCAGGCCCTTGTCCGACTCAACGCCGTCGCCGAGGCCTACCCGGACCTCAAGGCCAACACCAACTTCCTCGACCTGCAGCGCCAGCTGGCCGACATCGAGAACCAGATCGCGTTCGCCCGCCAGTACTACAACGACGCGGTCCGCACGCTCAACAACCTCACCGAAACCATCCCGTGGATGGTGTTCACCGGGGTCACCGGGGTGTCGAAGCGGGAGTTCTACGACGCCCCCGACGGCCAGGAGGCCGCACCGCAGGTGCAGTTCTAGTCGAGTGGTCTAGTCCTCCGAGCGCCAGCTTCCGTCGGGGTGCAGCAGCAGGTGGCACTGCCCGGGGGCGCTGAACGGGACGAGCTCGGCGCTGTCCGGGTCGGCGCCGCCGTGCTCGAGGGCGGCCTCGATGACGCCCATGTGGGCCGAGCAGACCACGTGCTCGAAACGGTGGGCGGCCTGCAGTAGGGGGCAGCGGCGCAGGATCACGTCGGTGTGGTCGGGGTCGCTCTCCGGCTCGTAGCCGAGCTCGCCGAGGAGGTCGACGGTCCACTCACGCCCCGTGTCGGGGCCGGGCGGACCCGGAAGCTCGCGGTCCTTGACCAGCTCCGCACCCCACTCGCGACCGGCCTGCCGGGCCTCCGCAAGGGCCTCGGGGGAGGCGTCCTGAAGCCGCCAGGCCAGGGCCGCGGCCAGCTCGACGTACTCCTCCTCGCCGGGCCGCGCGCCGCGCGCCTGGTAGAGCCAGGCTGGGCGCCCGCGCGTGTCGCTGGGCTGCTGGATGCGCTCCACGTAACCGTGCTCGACCAGCCACGTCACCTGTTCGCGCACGGTGTTGGTGTGCTTGGCTGTGGCGTGTGCCAACGCCTCGATGCCGACCGGGTCGGGTTGTGCCCGCAGTGCCTCCAGCACTGCGACCCTGCCCCGGGTCAGGCCAGGGGCGCTCGGCACATTTTTCACGGTGTCAGCGTAGTTGACTCTGCGCGCACCCGTGTCATCTGACGGTTTCCCAGGAGCAGCCATGAGCCAACAGACCGCGTCCGCCCAGCAGCAATCCGCGACAGGGCAGCCACAGACAGGCAACCCCTGGGTCCAGCTGGCCATGGCCACGCTGGGCTTCGTCATCACCTTCTGGGCCTGGGCGCTGATCAGCCCCCTCGGGCCGATGTTCCGCGACTCGGGTCAGCTGGGGAAGCTGGACGAGTTCGACGTCTCGCTCATGGTGGCCGTGCCCGTCGTCGTCGGCTCGTTGGGGCGAATCATCGTCGGAGCGCTGACCGACCGGTTCGGCGGACGGCTGATGTTCCCGGTCGTCGCCGGCTTCACCATCGTGCCGGTGCTGTTCCTGGCGTTCTTCGCGCTCGAGTCCTACGCACTGATCCTGCTGGGCGGCTTCTTCCTCGGCATCGCGGGCACCTCGTTCGCGGTGGGCGTGCCGTTCGTCAACGCCTGGTTCCCACCGGCGAAGCGCGGTCTGGCCACCGGTGTCTTCGGCGCGGGCATGGGCGGCACCGCCATCAGCGCGCTCACCACCGTCAAGCTCTTCGAGAAGGGCGACTCCCTGCCCTTCCTCATCACCGCCGCCGCGCTGGCGATCTACGCGGTGCTGGCCTGGGTGGTCATGCGCGACGCACCCGGTCGTACCATTCCCGCCGGCAGCCTGGCCACGCGCGTGGCCAACAGCGCCCGGATGCCGATCGCCTGGCGTGCCGCGATCCTCTACGCCGTCGCCTTCGGCGGCTACGTCGCCTTCTCGGTCTACCTGCCGGCCTACCTCAAGACCGCGCACGGGCTGACCCCGGCCGACGCGGCCAACCGGATGGCCGGCTTCGTGGTGGTCGCCGTGATCATGCGCCCCATCGGCGGCTGGCTGGCCGACAAGCTCGGGGCGGTCCTGGTGCTCGTGATGGTGTACTCCCACGTGGCCGTGTGCGCCGCGATCGCCGCCGAGACCCCGCCGCTGCACGCGGGAGGCACCATCGCCTTCCTCACCATGGCTGCGGCCCTGGGCGCCGGCAGCGGTGCGGTCTTCGCCCTCATCGCGCAGGTCACCGAGCCCAGCAAGGTCGGCGGTGTCACCGGTCTGGTCGGTGCGGCCGGTGGTCTCGGCGGGTTCGTGCCCCCGTTGATCATGGGATACGTCTATGGTCGTACTGACTCGTACGCGATCGGCCTGTGGCTGCTGGCCATCACCGCCGCGCTCACCCTCGCGCTCACCCTGACCAGCGTCCGCAAGCTCATCCACCAGCGATCGGAGCAGCCCGCATGACCACCCTCGAAGGTCCCCTGTCCAGCGCCCTGATCGGCAGCCGGAAGTTCTTCACCAAGGCCCAGGTCTCCGACGACAAGCGCACCCTGCACAAGCAGGGTGGTCGTCAGGGCGACAGCTTCTACCGCGACCGGTGGAGCCACGACAAGGTGGTGCGCAGCACCCACGGCGTCAACTGCACGGGCTCGTGCTCGTGGAAGGTCTACGTCAAGGACGGCATCATCACCTGGGAGGCCCAGCAGACCGACTACCCGTCGGCCGGCGCCGACCGCCCCGAGTACGAGCCCCGCGGTTGCCCGCGGGGCGCGGCCTTCTCCTGGTACACCTACAGCCCGACCCGCATCCGCTACCCCTACGTGCGCGGCGTGCTGCTCGACATGTTCCGGGCCGCCAAGCAGAAGTACGGCGGCGACCCGGTCATCGCGTGGGGCTCGATAGTCCAGGACGAGGAGCAGTCCCGCATCTACAAGAAGGCGCGCGGCATGGGCGGCCTGGTCCGGGCCACCTGGGACGAGGTCGCCGAGATCGTCGCCGCCGCCCACGTCTACACCGTGAAGCGCTGGGGTCCCGACCGCATCGCCGGCTTCTCCCCGATCCCCGCGATGTCACCGGTCTCGTACACCTCCGGCGCCCGCTTCCTCGAGCTCATCGGCGCGCCGATGCTGTCGTTCTACGACTGGTACGCCGACCTGCCCAACGCCTCGCCGCAGATGTTCGGCGACCAGACCGACGTGCCCGAGTCGGGGGACTGGTGGGACGCGGGCTACCTGTTCATGTGGGGCTCCAACGTGCCCACCACGCGCACGCCCGACGCCCACTGGATGGCCGAGGCCCGCTACCGCGGGCAGAAGGTCGTCGCCGTGGCGCCGGACTACGCCGAGAACGTCAAGTTCGCCGACGAGTGGGTGACGACCGCTCCCGGCACCGACGGCGCGCTCGCGATGGCGATGGGCCACGTGATCCTCAAGGAGTACTTCGTCGACTCCCGCGTGCCGTTCTTCACCGACTACAACAAGCAGTTCACCGACCTGCCCCACCTCATCGCCCTGGAGCAGCAGGAGGACGGCTCGTACCGTCCCGGCAAGTACCTCGTCGAGGGCGACCTGGGCGGCACGTCGGAGAACGCGATGTGGAAGCCCGCGGTCATCGACGCCACGACCGGCGAGGTCCGCATCCCCAACGGGTCCATCGGCGACCGCTTCGGCGACGAGGGCATGGGCAAGTGGAACCTCGACCTCGGTGACATCGACCCCGCGCTGTCGGTCTACCCCGACGCAGAGGGCGGGGCGTACGAGTCGGTCGAGGTCGACCTGCCGCGCTTCGACACCCAGGACGGCAACGTCTCGCACGTGCGCCGCGGCGTGCCCGTCGCCCGCGTGGGCGACCGCCTGGTCACCACCGTGCTCGACCTGATGCTCGCCCAGTACGGCGTGGCCCGCCCGGGCCTTCCCGGTGAGTGGCCCGAGGACTACGACGACCCGCGCACCCCGGCGACCCCGGCGTGGCAGGAGCAGCACACCGGCGTCCCCGCCGCCCAGGTCACGCGCCTGGCGCGCGAGTGGGCGCAGAACGCCATCGACACCGAGGGCCGCGGGATGATCCTGCTCGGCGCCGGCGTCAACCACTGGTTCCACTCCGACCAGATCTACCGCGCGATCCTGGTGCTCACGACGATCACGGGCACCCAGGGCCGCAACGGTGGCGGCTGGGCCCACTACGTCGGCCAGGAGAAGATCCGGCCGATCATGGGCTTCCAGCACATGGCCTTCGCGCTCGACTGGCACCGCCCGCCGCGCCACATGAACCAGACGTCGTACTGGTACGTCCACACGTCGCAGTACCGCTACGACAACTTCACCGCCGACGACCTCGACAACGGCACCGGGGTCTTCAAGGACCAGTCGATGATGGACCTGCTCGCCAAGTCCGCGCGGCTGGGGTGGGCGCCGTCGTACCCCACGTTCGACCGCAGCTCCCTGACCCTCGCGGACGACGCCGAGGCCGCCGGCATGGAAGTGCCGGCCTTCGTCGCCCAGGAGCTCAAGGAGGGCCGGCTCAAGTTCGCCGTCGAGGACCCCGAGCACGAGGACAACTTCCCGCGACTGCTGTCGCTGTGGCGCTCCAACCTGCTGGGCAGCTCGGCGAAGGGCAACGAGTACTTCCTGCGCCACCTGCTCGGCACCGACTCCTCGGCCACGGCCGTGGAGGCCGAGCCCGCGCAACGGCCCCGTACGGTCGAGTGGGCCGAGGAGGCGCGTGAGGGCAAGCTCGACCTGCTCACCACGATCGACTTCCGCATGACCAGCTCGACGATCCTCAGCGACGTCGTCCTGCCGGCCGCGACGTGGTACGAGAAGCACGACCTCTCGACCACCGACATGCACCCGTTCGTCCACTCGTTCAACCCCGCCATCGCCCCGCCGTGGCAGACCAAGAGCGACTGGGACACGTGGAAGGTGATCGCCAAGAAGTTCTCCGAGCTGGCCGCCGACCACCTCGGCACCCGCAAGGACGTCGTCGCCAAGCCGCTGTGGCACGACACCCCCGAGGCCATGGCGACGCCCCACGGCGTCGTCAAGGACTGGCGCCTGGGCGAGTGCGACCCGGTGCCGGGCAAGACCATGCCCGTGATCGCGGTCGCCGAGCGCGACTACGCAGCGACCTACGAGAAGTTCACCTCCATCGGCCCGCTGATGGAGAAGGTCGGCATGCTCACCAAGGGCGTCGCCTACGAGGTCAAGCGCGAGATGGACATCCTGCGCAACCGCAACGGGGTCACGCGCGGTGGCGCCGGCGACGGCCAGCCCAAGGTCGAGACCGACGTGCAGATGGCCGACGCGATCCTGCACCTCGCGGGCGTCTCCAACGGCCACCTCGCCACCCAGGGCTTCAAGTTCCTGGAGAAGCGCACCGGCCAGCAGCTGCACGACCTGGCCGCCGAGCACGAGGGCAAGCAGATCACCTTCGCCGACACCCAGATCCAGCCGGTGCCGGTGATCACGTCGCCGGAGTGGTCCGGCTCGGAGTCGGGCGGGCGTCGCTACAGCCCGTTCACGATCAACATCGAGCGCAAGAAGCCCTTCCACACCCTGACGGGGCGCCAGCAGTTCTACGTCGACCACGACTGGTTCCTGGGGATGGGCGAGGCGCTGCCGGTCTACCGGCCGCCGCTCGACATGACACGGCTCTTCGGTGAGCGTCCGATCGGCGAGCAGTCCGAGCTGGGCGTGTCCGTGCGCTACCTCACCCCGCACAACAAGTGGTCGATCCACTCCGAGTACCAGGACAACCTGTTCATGCTCTCGCTCTCGCGCGGCGGTCAGTCGGTGTGGATGTCCGACCGCGACGCC